>NZ_SMLW01000435.1 GCF_009711405.1 Fulvivirga kasyanovii
GTATAAAACAATGAAACTGGCGCAAGTATCACTTGTGCCTTTCATTGTTTTACGGTAAATCTTTCGAACTTTTACGGGTAGTAAATTCAGTACAGCGATTCTGCGGCCAATAATAAAAAAGGTGTCCGCCCGGAGTGGTTTTACTACAGAGTATTTGAAACTTCAAGGTGTGGCAATGAATAGACAGGGATTGCCCCTGCTTAATCCTTATACGAACCCATAGTCAACTTCACCTGCATAGCCGAGGTTAAGAACCTCTTCGCGAATATCAACAGGTTGGAGTTCCCTCCTACCACATACTTCGGTTTAGGATTTTTGGATTTGATAAGCTTGTCAATAATAGCAGTGACCACGCTTGCGTCCTGGGACTTGCTCATATTTGTGCGCACTTTTTCCCTCATTTTTGTGACTTTGTCGGCATAGGCACTGCCTTCCTTCAGGAATAGCTCCGGTTCGATCGTAGTTTTAAGGTCATTAGGCTCTATTACTACCACATTGATCCCAAAGGGCTTGAGTTCCATGTTTAAACTAAAGCTAAAAGCTGACAGGGCCGCTTTGGAGGTGGTATAACTGGTATAGAAAGGCAACGGGAATGACGCAATCAAAGAACTCGTGTTAATGATCAGGCCTTTGCCGCGCTTTCGCATTCCGGGCAGCAGTGCCCGGGTCAGCTTAAGTGTACCGAAAAAGTTTGTTTCAAACAGGCCCTGAAACGCCTCGTGGGGAATGTCTTCAAAAGCGCCAAGCTGGGACTGCCCGGCGTTGTTGATCAGGATGTCTACACCCTCAGGAAATTGGCCGGCCAACTGCTCAATGCTATCCGGATCATTAAGATCAAGTGCCAACATGGTAAAGCCGTTTTCTTTGGCCAACTGCTGATCAGGCTTTCTTGAAGTACCGTAAACTTTATAATTATTTCGGGAGAGGTGCCTGGCAATAGTCAAACCTATGCCCTTTGAGGCTCCGGTGATCAGCACTGAAGTTGCAGTCATTATGATAAAATTAAGCAAAAAAAGAAGTGCTCCGGTCAAGAGCACTTCCAAGGTCAAAAACTCAAAATAAATAGGATAAATTCTTAATTCATCCAATAACAACAACACTAATATAACAAATATTGAATAAAAAAGATCGCTAAGAATAATCTTTTTTATTCGTGCATGGTAAGCAGTGTATAGCCGATCAGCTTACCATTGCCGTTATAACTCTCTGAACGTACAATACCCACATTTTCAGCAATATAGTCAACAGCTTTACTTTCCCGGCTCATCATCATCTTCATTTTCACGTTGTACGACACCTTAAAAGTATCAAAGGTTCCGGCCGGTGTGGTTATCTTTTCTTTGCTTTCAACTTTCCTGTCTGTTACGTCAACCTTCATGTTCATAAAGTCCCCACTGATGGTAATAGCCCCGTCATCAAGGGATTTGCCTACAGAAAGGTCGGAGGGCCATTCGAGGTTATCTACCTCCACGGTCATGTTCATATCTTTAAAAGCCTGAAGTGATTCCTCCGGAATGAAACGCTCCATATCCATTTTAATCACACCATCTTCACACTCCAATTCAACCTCTTTCTCATAAACAAGCTCATCCTTTTTATCGAAACTCTGAAAGTAAACGGTTGCTATCCAGCCATTCGATTTTTCATCCAGGGACCTCAACTCATTGATCTGCCTGCCGGTAACTTTATCTTTTGCATTGTAGGAGGTCAACTCCCATTTAGAACCTTCCTGAAGGTTATAGAAAGGGTTACATTGCGCCCAGGACTCAAAGCCAAAGGCCATTACAACTAATAATAGAAATGCTCTTTTCATGGTTTTGTTAGGTTAAGTAGTTTCATGAGGTGACTCAACACCTCCAAGTGATTTTTGCCAGGTTGTAGATTTAATTCTCTAACCGCTAATCAATAATAAATTTATGTAAGTCATTAAAGATTACCAATGATGTAAAATGAATTAATTTTCAGTAATTTGTGTTCGTAATCGGTCAGTTTTGTGCATATAAGAACATATACTTCCTGCAAAATGCCCTTAGCTCACTGTATTCGCTTTGGCACTATTTTTATCTAAAGAATTGGTTAACCTAAATAAGACAACTGCGTGGACAAAGAAATTGGTAAAATTTTGATGATTGATGATGATGAGGATGTGCTTTTAGCCGCCAAACTGCTATTAAAGAAGCATGCCCATCAGGTGATAATTGAAAAGAATCCCAAGAAGATCCCTTTCCTGCTCAATAATGACACTTACGATGTAATACTGCTGGACATGAACTTTAGCAAGGACATTACCAGTGGCAAGGAAGGTTTTTACTGGTTGAGCCAGATCCTGGAGAAAGATCCGTCTGCCGTTGTCATTATGATCACCGCTTTTGGTGATGTGGAAATGGCCGTAAGGGCACTTAAGGAAGGGGCCACCGATTTTGTATTGAAGCCCTGGCAAAATGAAAAGCTACTGGCTACCATATCTACCGCCATCAAGCTCAATAAGTCGTACAAAGAAGTAGACAAGCTGAAAAAGGCTAAAAAGCAGTTGGAAGAAGACATTAATCAGCCGTTCAAGGATATTATAGGCCATAGCAGGGCATTGAAAGAGGTGTTTAACCTGATTGATAAAGTAGCCAGAACGGATGCCAATGTGCTGATCCTGGGTGAAAACGGCACGGGTAAGGAGCTGGTGGCCCGAGCCATACACCAGCGTTCGCTGAGGAAGGAAAACAGCTTCATTTCCGTTGACATGGGAGCTATTACCGAATCGCTTTTTGAAAGTGAACTGTTTGGGCATAAAAAAGGGTCCTTTACAGATGCCAAAGAAGACCGGCCAGGCAGGTTCGAAATCGCCAATGGGGGAACACTTTTCCTTGATGAGATAGGTAACCTGAGCATGCCCTTGCAGTCCAAACTATTGACTGTACTGCAAAACCGCCAGGTAACCCGCCTGGGCACCAACAATCCTGTTGCCATAGATATCAGGCTTATCTGTGCTACCAATATGCCCGTACAGGAGATGGTGGCCGATGGTTCTTTCAGGCAGGATTTGCTTTACAGGATCAACACCGTGGAGATCAAACTCCCTCCCTTGCGCGACCGGATTGAGGATATTCCGCTATTGGTTGATCACTTCGTGGAGATTTACTCCAAAAAATACAGAAAAGAGATCCGCTCTGTCAATGAAGATACCATATACAAACTGCAAAAGTATGACTGGCCGGGCAACATCCGTGAACTTCAGCATGCTTTGGAGCGCGCTATAATCATGAGTGACAATACTGAGCTGGAGCCGGAGGACTTCTTTTTTCTGACCCATAACAAATCTTCTTCACAGGATCTCAAAACCGACAACCTGAACCTGGACGAAGTTGAAAGGTCAGTCATTGAAAGGGCGATCAATATTCATAACGGTAACATATCAAAAGCTGCCAAAGAACTTGGCTTAACCAGGGCCTCCCTCTATAGGAGGCTTGAAAAACATGGACTTTAGTAATACCAGAAAAGCCGTACTCTTTAGGGTAGCCTCACTCACCGCGACAATTTTCCTGTTTTCGTGGCTGATCTTTAATGATGGTTACTTTGTAACGGAACTGGTGGTATTTGTACTATTAGGCCTGCAGATCATCTCTCTGATCAAAGCTCTGGAAAGGAATAACGAGGAGTTGATCAGCTTCCTTGACTCCATCCGCCATGATGACATTTCGCACAACTATAAAACGGATTTTAAAAATGAAGATACCAACCGCCTCAACAATGAGCTTAACAAAGCTCTTCGCGACCTGCGTGAGGTAAGAAAAGAAAAGGAAGCAGACTTTCAGTACCTGAAAAACATTGTGCAGCATGTAGGGATAGGCCTGATCACTTTTAACCGCTCAGGAAAGGTACAGATCATCAATACCGCTGCCAAGAAGCTGTTGAGGGTCAACAATATTGATAATATCAGGGACTTGTCATCAGTAAGTGAGAACCTGGTAGACATTTTTATCAGACTGAGAACCGGTGGCAGAGACCTGATCCGGCTGGAGATAGGTGGAGATATTGTGCAACTGGCTATTTATGCCATAGAGCTTACACTGCGCGGAGAGGAATTTAAGCTGGTTTCGGTGCAAAATATTCAGAATGAGCTGGAGGAAAAAGAAATGGAAGCCTGGCAAAACCTGGTCCGTGTGCTTACCCATGAGATCATGAACTCTGTAACCCCTATTTCTTCCCTGGCCAACACTGTGGAAGATGAGTTGACGGAGCAATTGAACAATGACCAGGAAGTCAACCGGATCACCAACGAAGAAATTGCCGACATCCACCTGGCCATCCAGACCATTAAAAAGCGTAGCCAGGGCCTGATCAGATTTGTGCAGGATTTCAGAAACCTGACGCATATCCCAAAACCAAAAATAGCAGAAATCAATGTAAGGGAGCTTCTTGAAGAAATGCTCATGCTGCTCAAAAGGGAAATTGAGGACAACGGCATTCAGGCCAGCATACGTGTAGACCCGGCCAACATGACCATCAATGCTGACAAGGAGCTGATAGAGCAGGTACTGATCAACCTAATAAAAAATGCTACACAGGCCTTTGACGAACAGACCAACCGGTTGGTAGAGCTTAATGCCTATTTTGATGAAAAAAGCCGTCCGGTAATCAGTGTAAAAGACAATGGAAACGGCATTGATGACGAGGCACTGGAGAAAATCTTCATTCCGTTTTTCACCACCAAGAAAAGTGGTTCCGGTATTGGCCTGAGCCTTTCGCGGCAGATTATGCGGCAGCACCAGGGTATGCTGGGCGTGAAGTCTAAAATGGATGAAGGCACGGAGTTCTTTTTAAGGTTTTAGAAAAACCACAATATTTCCTAGATTTACGGATTACTTTAAAAAACAGGAGATGAACATAAGCGAAACCATCACAAAAATATTAGTAGATAAGCTAGGAATAGCCGAGACAGAAGTAACCCCGGATGCCAACTTTGTAAAAGACCTGGGCATCGACTCTCTTGATTATGCTGAACTGGTGATGGAATTCGAGCAGACTTTTGATATTCGTATCCCTGACGAGGATGCTGAAAAGCTCCAAACTATCAATCAGGCAGTAAATTATATCGACAATAAAATGAAGTCTTAATTAAAGGCCCTTTCCCTCAAGCCTTTTGATCTATATCCCGGCAGGTGCTTCATGCCGGGGCTTTTATTCTTATTTTATAAGAACATATAAGTCTCGGAAATAATCCCTGTCAAGAAGAGGCCTTTTAATCTTAACAGCAATCATCCGAACAGCTCATTGCATTCGTTCTGGCTTTCTCAAAGGCTTCTCTTCCCTCCCTAAATGCATACCACGCTATACCCAGGCTTCCCAGTGCGTCCACATAAGGGACTTTAAAAATTTCATAGATCAAAGCCGAACCCAGGAGGATGAACGACAGGTAAAAGCATGTTTTGGTACAATGGGCATCTGAAATGATGGGTGCGGAATTTAACTTTTTGCCAACCTTGATTTTTGCCTTGTATAAAAAATACATGGTGGTAATAGAAATAATGGCAATAATGATCCCCACTTTCGTGGTATGTGGCTTTGCACCCGAATAGATATTTAAGGCAGCTCCGATGACCAGCCCTAAAACCAGAAGATAAAATGCGCTCCCGGTTATAATCAGGGCGGTACGTTCAAACTTATCCCTGCGCTCAACAGGTGACCTCTTCATACGCCACACCATATGGGCTATACCAAGACCTGAGATAACTTCTACAAAGCTGTCAATCCCAAAACCAAATAGGGCCAGGGTTTCGTCTTCTGAACCATAAAAAGTAGATACGCCTCCTTCAACAAGGTTGTAGATTATAGTTATCAGACTCAGGTTAAAAGCCAGGTTCAGAAGGTTCTTATTACTTTTATCGTAGTTCATCGGCCTGTTTCAAAATTATCTGCAAGTCAGCAGGTATTTCCATGGATCTCAGCGGCGGCACATTGGCACCTCCCGTGTTACCTACAGGAATCTTACCAACAAATGACTTCACACCACCAACAAGAAGCCTGGGCACCTGCCCTATGATCTCTCTTATATTTTTGATCCTGATCCCAAATTTCAACATTTCCCAATGCGCTCTGGAGTGCTCCACCGGATAAGCCTGCCCAATAATATGCGCCCTTTCCAAATGGCGCCAGGCAGCGATTAAGTCACCTGCGTGTAAATCGGACCTGTAGGCACTTAGCTCTCTTTCAAAGTAAGGCTTCAACATTTGAGGGATAGACCAGTTTAGCTTCATCTTGGCATATGTTATACATCAAATCTAACGAAAATGAGCTTGCAGCACTATTGCAACGCCATGTGAATTACAATTACATTTAGACTTCCTAAACATTTGTAAACCAAACCTCAGCATAAAATAGCTTTAGCTTTATATGACACAATTCCACATATCGAGGAGCGTTTCGGGGAAAATTCTCCCAAAAAAATCGTAACTTAAAAGGTATAACCTCCTTAATGGCTACTATACGAAGGCGGTATAATTATTGACTTCTGATAGCCAAATAACCTGGATTGTTACCCGTTAAGTGGGGCAAATAGTCTAATAAAAAAACATTCTTTGCGACAGCCTATACATAAAGAAGACCCAGAGCCAGACCCGGCCAAAACCGTAGTTACATCATCACATACTTCGATTACATTTGAAAAAAAATGCCTGTATTGTGGAAAACCTAACAACTCCATCAACTACACCTGTAACTGCAGATTTGAGGAGTGGTTTAATGAATACCGCATATTGGATATAGAGCCGGTAATCTCACCATTTTACCGTGATGAGGCTATGAAATCCTTTCGCAATTACAGCTTTGACCATCACCAGGGAATAGCCCAGTACAAAGCACTGCCATTCAGGAATTGGTACCCGGATAACCTGGAGCCGATCGGGATGACGCCGTTGCACTACTTGAAAAACTTATGTACTCAATATGGCACCCGTATCTACATAAAAAATGAAGGGAATAACCCCAGCGGCTGCTTTAAAGATCGTGAGACTTTACTGGCCCTTTTGAACACCAGGCGTCGTGGATTGCACCATGCAGTGATCTATTCTTCGGGCAATGCCGCCGCCTCTGCAGCTATTCTGGCCCAAAAGCTGGACATTCAGCTCATCACTTTTGTAGCCGGCGATACTTACCCGGAAAAGATAGAGTTTATCCGGGAGCATGGCTCTGACGTGATAGTGGTTGGCGATGAAAACACTAATTTCGAAACCGGTTTTAGGTTATTTGCCCGCGTAAATGCTGAGAATATCTTTTCCAGAAACAAATTTGACAACTGGTCAGTAAGAAATCCATACCGTGTACATGGTGACAAGACCACTGCCGTGGAAATTGTTAAACAGCTCGGTAATAATCCTCTTGTAGGCCAGGTGCCAGATTATGTAATTGTGCCCACAGCAAATGGTAGCTGTCTGGCAGGCATTTGGAAAGGCTTTAAAGAACTAAAGCAGCTCAATATTATTTCAAAATTGCCCAAAATGGTTTCGGCAGGTATTAAGGGTGCCAATCCTGTATACCAGGCTGTAAAGAAAAAGCAAACCGACCGGCCTGAGAGGTGTGACTTATTATCACTGAAAAGTGAAGATGCCAATATTGGAAGTACCATACTTGCCGAAGAAGGGTACGACTCCATAGAAGCTGCCAAAGCCGTTTTGGCTTCCAATGGCCTGGCCGTTGAAGTTAATAGTCACGATATTACGGAAACGCTTAGGGACTTTCTGCAACAAGAGCAAGAACTGGCCAAAGAACAAGCCGTGCTGCCCGAACCGGCGTCATTGATATCTATAGCAGCCATCAGGAAAATTAAAGATTTACAGCCGGACAATACCGCCGTATCCATCATCACAGGGCATGGCCTGAAAGCCAAAGAGATGATAGGTCAATTACTATCCGGCTACCCTGACCTGCAACAGTTAGTAGCTGATATTATTGAGAAAAAACAAGATGATATAACTTTGGGTGCTGTAAAAAAAGGACGGAGAAGAGATGTGGTTGCGGAGTTTGATGCAGTGGTCAATGTTTTTAATGAGCTAAAAAAATAATGTCACAAAACACCTTAAGACAATTTAACGAAACAGACAGACTGAAAAAAGTAATCATAGGACGGTGGGAAGACTATTGCTCCGACCAAAGCTATGTGGAAATTGTGAATGAAGAGCAAAAGAAAGGTCTACCTGATGCCAAAACACTTATTCCTGAATTTCAAACCTTTAAGCAAACCCTCGAAGAGCATGGCGTAGAAGTATTAATACCTCAGTACGTAGGAAAGTTTGTTTATGACCAGCTTACACCACGGGATATCGGTATCACCATCGGTAAAAAATTTGTGGTATGCAATATGGTAAAGAAAAGTCGTCGCTATGAGGTTACGGGCATTTTTCCATTTATCAATACCATGCATGGTGATGAGCCATCTATATTGGTTCCTGATCACGGCATATTGCTGGAAGGTGGCGACATCATTGTAGATAAAGGGCATATATTCGTGGGCATATCCCAGCGTACTAATGAAGCTGGATTTGACTTTCTCAAACAGCACTTTGGCAGGGATTTCAATGTGGTTCCGGTCTATTGCCGAAGCCTGAACGACGGTGAGAATGTACTTCACCTGGATTGCGCCTTCAACCCGGTGGGAGAAAACCATGCTCTTATTTATGTAGATGGCTTCCGGGAAATGCCAAAGGAAATAAAAGATCACTATCACCTGATCGAAATTAGCTCCGAAGAGCAGGCTGAATTGGCTACCAATGTAATTTCGCTCGACAACACTACAGTGATCAGCCGTGACCATGAGATGTGCTCTCGGGTAAACCAAAAAATGAGAGATGCAGGCATAGAAGTTATAGAGCTACCCTTCAACGGAGCCCCTGCTACCGGAGGATCCTTCAGGTGCTGTACGTTGCCCCTGGTAAGGGAATGATGCTTTGATACCTACAATTTACGCAGACCTTTGGTAATTGTAAACATCCAGAAGTGTATCTATAATATCACCGCAATCCCTGAAACAATGGTTTCGAAAAACACACTTCTGCACCCTGCCACTCCCCTCCTCAAACGCGATCCTTCCAAAGGTTTTCAGGTCAGGGATATTAAAGAAAGAGATCATTAAAATGGTGTAGCCCTGTCCGTCCGAGTAGATACACTCTATTTTAAAAGTATCATTGCCTCCGGCCGGAGTGATTTTATTGAGTATGCCGTTTAAGTGCTCAAATGATACCATGTCAGCTATGTTTGACTTTTATCAATGGGTTCACTTCTTGAAGTAAACGTGGCTAAGAGCCTGTTAGGTAATTTACTGAAAATGAACGAAAAAAGAAAGTCGCCGCCCGTGGACCAAGCTTAAAATCTGTAAGCAAACGGATCACAAAATAAAGCATGTAATGTAAAACTTACTTTTTAAACATCAGTAAATCGCGCTTATCGTTACTTAATGCTAGCTTGTCTTCTGCCTTGCCGAGTGCTATTAACAACTGCCTGCCCAACACAGGTAAAAAGTTAGTGTCACCAGAAAATTCTGCATGATACCCGATCGTCCGTCGGCAATACCCTAAACATGTTCGGAAACTAACTTGTTTTACAGGTAAACTAAAGGAGAGGATAACCATGGCTGAGAAGAATAAAAAAGAAGATGAAAAATACAATATGCTCAAAGAGTTTGAAGGCTCCAGGTATTCGGGGATGAAGGTGGGTGCAAGCCACAAATGGTACTACGACCAGGGTATATGGAGAGAAAGAAAGGTCACCCCTGAGGAATGGGATGTGTACTATGAGACTGTAAAAAGAAGGGCAGGAAAAGCACCGGAAGGATCTGGCGCCCCCGTCGGGACTGAATACAATTGGCTGATTATAGCGCACCAACGGGTAGACAAGCTGGATGCCAATAGCTATATGACTTGTCTGGACGGGAAAAAATTTAAAGTGGCACATAAGCGGGCCGGCAAAGAAAAATGGAGTATTACGGAAAAAACCCAGCGAAAAAAAGTCATTCAGTTCCTCCAAAAGGTCATAGAAGATCTGGAAGCAGCAGATGAAAATGAACAGGTACCTTATACTGTAGGGGGAGAGCAAAACAGGATCTACGGACTTGATCATAAAACCAAGACTGAGCTATATGAGATGGCCTCAGAGCGAGAGATACCAAACCGTTCAAAAATGAGCAGAGAGGAGTTGCTTGATGCCATCCGAAATGTCACACAAAAATCCGATGGTCAGGAAAACAGAGCAAATGGCCAATCAGAAAAGCTGAAGGATAAAACTAAAGGTGAGTTGTACCAGATAGCCAAAAGAAAAAGTATTCCAGGCAGGTCGGAAATGAAAAAGGAAGAGCTACTGAAGGTTCTAAAAAAAGAAACTGTAAAGATGAGCTGATAT
>NZ_SMLW01000323.1 GCF_009711405.1 Fulvivirga kasyanovii
AAAATCATACATGGTTGATTTTTTGAAGATTAACGCAAATAGCGAAATTAAAGATACATTAAAATGAGAGTTATTGGGGAAATTCCACATGCGTCTTGCAAAATTACAATATTTCATTGGAATGGTAAGTATATCGTCAAGCTTGAACAGGGTTTGCTGGAGCAATCATATAAAATCGACGAAACAGAAATCATCGACCCTGATGAAATAAAAAACGTGCTGAATGAGGAATTTATGCAGTCAGTTCTCAAAAGATTTCGCGACATGCACGTAGACCTCATGAACTCACTTGAAACCCTATAACCCATGTATGTTGAAGGGCAAGCAGTACTGGCATTTTGCTATATTGGCAAGAATGGTGACGAAAAGAATATTTGTTACCTGACCAAAGACAACCTGTTGATCAAATACAAAAACCGACTGGAGTCTTTTGACCATGAAGCCATACACGGCATAAGTTTTGAACACAAAATGCTCTTATTCCCTTTGGTTCTGGGAGGCATCATTACGCCACTGAGCATCCATGGCCTGCTCAACACCTATATCAACCCCTGGCTCCTCCTCATTTCAATGGTTACAGGTCTATTTCTGATGTATTACGGCTGGGAAGGTTCTTCCTCCATGACCATAAAAACAAAAGTAAAAGACTATGATTTCTTCATCCGGCAGGTTTCCACTAACCTCAAGGCTTTTGCTGGATATGTACAGCACTATATCTCTGACGATGTAAATGCAAGAAGATTCTATTTCATCACTGACAAAGCTGGCTGGGAAAACTCTAAGGGAAATGAATTGTTTAAAGCTACAAAGCCCGTCGATTTATATAACTGGGAAGAAATTCGTCAGGTAAAAGTACCCGCCGGCAATGTGATATTGGCTGTCGACCCTACGGAAAGCGATGTTCAGATTTCTTTTATTCAGTCTTCTGACAAGAAAAAGCTGCAACCACAAATTGCAAATAGCTTCCCGGTGGCAGATATACATGAAGTAACGGTCTGGAATTAGTTCTTTCTCCCTATATTTGAAATTCTCAAAATAAGGATAGCAATGCCTAAAGGCAATTCAAAAGATAAATCATATAAACCTATTCTTCCCGGCACAAGTGACTGGCCGGTGGTGCAATTGAGCAAAAACAGGAAACAATTTATTGCTAAGGTAATAGAAGAATCCCTGGTCAAAATAAAAGATGCCAACCCTGGCAGACAAGAGCTGCGTGAAGAGCTGGAGTCGACCCTTTACCAGGAAAAGCTGCGTATAAAGCAAAACCCATGGAGGGTAGACCCTCAGGACGATTACAAGTTCTGGGAGCAGGTTAAAAATAGCCTTGTAGAGCTGGCCACTGAGCATGAAGCCCGCGAAAAAGAGGAAGACATACTTCGCAAAGTAGTTTCCCGGTATGCCCATGAAATAGCAGGCAATTTCAAAAAGACAAGGTACCAGCTCACCAGGGAGATGGTTAAATTTGGCTTTGCCAGACTACTCAATGCTACGCGGGTAAAAAGGTTTGGCGCCTTTTTCAGGAATGAATACACTTTAAGGGATAAGATCCAAATAACCGGAAAAGCCAAACAACTGCGAAGACTGGCCAGAAAAGGGACGGTAGTAATGGTACCTACTCATTTCAGCAACCTGGATTCCATACTGATTGGGTGGATCATACATGTACTGGGCCTGCCTGCTTTTATCTATGGCGCAGGGCTTAACCTGTTCAACATCAAGATCTTTGCATACTTTATGAACAGCCTTGGTGCTTATAAAGTAGACCGGCGCAAAAAGAATTTTATATACCTGGAAACCCTTAAATCCTACTCCAACCTTGCCATTCAGGAGGGGGCACATAGTTTATTCTTCCCGGGAGGCACGAGGTCGCGGTCAGGGGAAATAGAAAGCTCGCTGAAACTGGGCTTACTCGGTACAGCCATGGAGGCACAGCGATCTATCTATATGAAATACCCGAACGGTGAAGGCAAGAAGATTTTCATCGTTCCGGTCACCATCAATTATAATTTTGTACTAGAAGCCCCCTCTTTGATCCATGAGCACCTCGAACGACAGGGTGCAGAAAAGTACTATGTCGAAAGCGATGAGTATTCGACCTCTTACAACATGATCAAATTCCTGATCAAATTCTTCACTAAAGGCTCTGACATATCGGTGTCGATAGGCCGGGGAATGGATTTGCTGGGCAACTATGTAGATGACGAAGGCAATAGCATTGATCGGCATGGAAGGTTTATCAACACCAGGGATTACTTCACGTCAAACGGATTGATCAATGCCGATAAGCAACGCGAAGAAGAGTATACCAGGCGCTTAAGCCAGATAATTGTTAAGGAATACCATAAAATAAACAGGGTCTTTGCCAGTCATTTGGTTGCCTTTACAGCTTTTAAAATGTGGAGGAAACAGTATAACAAACTTGACCTGTATGACTTCCTGAGGCTCCCGGATGAAGACATGGTGATCAACTATGACGAGTTTAAAACCCAATTTAAAAAGGCCAGAAAACAGGTATTTAAACTAAAAAAACAAAACAAGGTAAATGTTGCTGCCCACCTGAAAGGAAGTATTGATGACGTCATCAGGCTGGGTATCGATAATGTGGGCATGTACCATAGTAAACGCCCGCTGCTCACGGACAAAGCGGGCAACATCATCACCAAAGACCTGAATACTTTGTATTACTATCACAATCGCATGAATGGTTATGACCTCGAAAAGTACATCTAAAAAGCCGGTTGGCGTAATCGGCGCAGGAAGTTTCGGATCGGCTATTGCCAATATTCTTGCTGAAAAAAGTGAGGTATTGCTCTACGCCCGCGACAGTAATACAGTTAAAAAAATTGCCGAGAACAAAGAAAACCGGGGACATAAACTCCACACCAATGTCACCCCCACCGGAGACTTGAGCTACCTGGCCAACTCTTGCGACGTTATATTCCCTATTGTCCCCTCTTCGGCTTTCAGAAGTATGATGCAGCAGCTATCGCCCTACCTCCACCCTTACCACATCCTGATCCATGGTACCAAAGGGCTTGATATTTCGTTGCCCCCCGGGGAAACGATTGACTCTGCACCGTTTCTAACCAGAGAAAACATTCGTACCATGAGCGAAGTGATCATGGATGAAAGTGTGGTAATACGCGTGGGCTGCCTCGCCGGCCCAAACCTGGCCAAGGAGATGGCGGCTAACCACCCGGCAGCTACTGTAGTTGCCAGCCATTACAAGGAAGTTATCAGGGAAGGGGAAAAACTGCTTCGCAATGACCGGTTTCAGGTATATGGCAATAGTGACCTGATTGGCATTGAGCTCGCGGGAGTCCTGAAAAATATAATTGCCATTGCTTCAGGTGCACTTAGCGGGCTGGGGCTTGGCGAAAATGCCAAGGGTCTTCTCATTAGCCGTGGCATGGTAGAGATGATCCACCTGGGTAAAGCCATGGGAGGAGATGTTGAGGCATTTGTAGGGCTTGCAGGCATCGGGGATCTGGTAACAACCTGCAACAGTACGCTCAGCCGCAATTTTACAGTAGGGCACAGACTCGCCAAAGGGGAAACACTGGACGAAATACTTGCCGATATGGAAGAAGTCGCAGAAGGTGTCAATACGGTACGGATAGCCAAAAAATTCATTGATACCGCCAAACTCAGGGCTCCTATCACTGAGGCCCTTCACGAAGTGCTGTTCGAAGGTCTTACCGTTGACAAGGCACTACAGCTATTGATGCGTTACCCTTATAACGTGGATATCGACTTCCTTTAATCCGTAGCTTCAAAGAATCACTATTGGCTATAAAACAACGAGGGGCTGCTAATGGCAGCCCCTCGTTGTTTTATCTCTTGATGGAAATATTCTAAAAATTACTCCTGATCTTGTCAGCCACTGCTTTCAGCTCGTCCTGAGAAGGATGTAATTTAGGTCTGGTGAAATTAATGTCATCCATGGTATTCAGCGGCACAAGGTGTACGTGGGTGTGAGGTACTTCAATACCAATTACAGCCACTCCTATTCGCTTACATGGGATAGTCTTTTCTATGGCCTTAGCCACACTTTTTGCGAATACATGCAGGCCACCCAGTGTATCATCATCAAGGTCATACATATAGTCGACTTCCTTCTTGGGCACTACAAGTGCATGGCCTTCGACCAACGGACTAACATCCAAAAAGGCTATATAATTATCATCTTCGGCCAGGATATGCCCTGGTATTTCTCTGTTAATGATCTTGGTAAAAATACTTGCCATCAGATACCTATTTCTATGATTTCAAATTCTATTTCACCACCAGGGGTTTGAATTTTTGCAGAATCTCCTGCCTTTTTACCCAAAAGTCCTTTTCCAATCGGAGACTGGACGGATATTTTGCTGGCTTTCAGATCTGCTTCTTCCTCCGACACCAGGGAGTAAGTAAAAACCGCACCGTTTTTGGTGTTTTTTATCTTCACTTTCGACAGGATAGAAACTTTTGAAGTGTCTATAGTACTTTCGTCAATAACCCGGGCATTTCCAACAACCTCCTCGAGTTGGGCAATTTTAGCCTCCAGATGGCCCTGAGCATCTTTAGCAGCATCGTATTCAGCATTCTCGCTCAAGTCACCTTTATCCCTGGCTTCAGCAATCTGCTTTGCTATATCGGCTCTTCCTTTTGTTTTCAGCTCGTTTAATTCGGCCTTTAACTTATCTAATCCTTCCTTGGTATAATATGCCACCTTTCCCATATTCTTTAATTTTATTAGCTCTATAAAAAACAAATAACGGTCTCTGGTATGAAACCGTTTATGATCACTTTTCCTTTAAATATGCCACAAAGGTAATTGTTTCTAACTCATGTTCAAAACAATCAACCTAACTACTTGCCGACGAGTTCGGGTATGTTTGTCTTAATCTGGTTAAGGATTTCATCATCAAACTGAGCCAGATACAGCGTTTTAGCTTTGGTCAGTTGCTCAAAAGTCAATCCCTTTGCACCGCGCAAATCTGCCTTGTACAAACTTGCATTTTCGAAGTTGGCTCCTGTAAGATAGCAATTTGTCAAATTAGCTTCCATCAAAAATGCATTTTTAAAATTAGACTTGATCAAAAAGGCATTTTCAAGTTGGGCCTTGATGAGATAAGCATCTTTGAAGTTTGCCCCGCTGGCGTAAGCCCCTTTCAGCATGGCCTGATTCAAATTCGAATTCTCCAGATTGGTCTGGTTAAGCCTGGTGTTTTCCAGGTTGGTCTCTATCAAAAAGGCATTGGATATATCCGCTGAGTTCAGGTTAGAACCGGCCAGGTTCACATAGTTAAGGTTAGTACGGGCCAGATGGCAGTTTACAAGATTGATCTCATGTATGCCGTGCCTGTTCAATCGCTTAATATTACCCACCGTCCTGAACGCAGCCTCTTCAGACTCCCAAAGGCGGAAATCATCGATCTCATCTTTGTATGTACGTATCCTTTGTCGAACTTCCCCGTTCTTATTCAGCCAGAATATAAGCATACCGATCACGGCGATGTCAAAGATCATACCGTGAGCCTCAGCAAGCACCTGACCAAAAAACGCATTAAAATCTGCCAGATAATACGGCATACTCAACCCCAGAACTATAATGGAAAGCACTACAAGTACTATCGCAGAGGTTAGTATGGGCTTTTCAATAATAGAGTTTACGTACTCTTT
>NZ_SMLW01000577.1 GCF_009711405.1 Fulvivirga kasyanovii
GGACCGTCATTACTGATGGTACCGGCCGGAAGGGGAACTATATTCACAGTAATACTACCGTTCATTATCTGATCTGTACAGCTTCCTTGTGAGGCCTGGATAGTGATAATGTCACCATCCTGAATATCAGAGTCTGCTAAACTAAAAGTTAGGTTTCCACCAGTACCGACCTCCACGCAATCAGCACAAGAGGCCGGATTATTAGATCCAGCCCTATCTATAAATATTGTATAGGTAACATCGGGTTCCGGGGCAGAGCTAGGATCGCTGCCAAGCAAGACAACATCCAATCCACTGCCAGCACAAATATTTCTAACTCCCGGATTATCTATATTATATATATTCGGAGTAGGATCACTTATATTAATATCCAATGAACCTCCGCAAACAGAATAATCATCTTCTATAGTAATTGTATATTGCCCACCAGGCAAGCCCGCTGTGGGAATACCATTATTATTTAAATCAGTAATTAAATTTGCGGTATATGATGTGGTCCCGGTTTGGTTCGCAATAGTCAATGGCAAACCTGTAAGCCCATTATCTGAAGTCCATGTATAGGATAAGGAACCTCCACCGCTCAAACCAAGCGATCCGCCGGTAATTGCTACTTCGATCTCGCCATTAGGTCCTGCAGGAGGATTTTGACAAGTTGTATTATCCTTTGTAGTTGCAGTAGACACTATACTCAAAGCACTCAATGCCGTGAGGTCAACACCATCAAGCCCCCCTAATTCGTTTATTGTATATGTACCGTCAGTTATAGAGAAGCCATAATTTCCTGCTTCCAGCCCGGACATATCAAGCTTAGTTGTAAATGTAAAAGAATCTCCAACTGAAACGGTCTCACCAACACTGCCGTCAGTGTCATGAGGAGGTGTATTCAGAAAGTTAAAAAAACTATTCGCTTGTCTGATCACCTGAATGGATGCT
The DNA here is from genome assembly GCF_009711405.1 of Fulvivirga kasyanovii. GTDB lineage: Bacteria > Bacteroidota > Bacteroidia > Cytophagales > Cyclobacteriaceae > Fulvivirga > Fulvivirga kasyanovii. The sequence continues at coordinate 934 of NZ_SMLW01000577.1, forward strand.
GCTCCACCTGTGGCTGATATTATTGTAAATGTTATCTCTCCATTATTAAGTCCATCACATGGATTTGAGAGAAACACTTCTACTTCAAGTTCATTTCCTGGTCCTGCCGTAAAGTTAGGCACGACTGTTTGAGCCAGGGTCTGGCTAATTGAAATTAGTGTCAGTAGTGCAACTAAAATATAATTTCTGATAACCCTCATTGCAGATAATCTTAAATGGTAAATTCTACTGTTCTCATACACCCACTATTATCAATAATGGACACAAAATACTTTCCACTCTTTAAACCACTCACATGATTGTTCGTAACATCATCAGATAGAGCTTTCTGGTTCTTATCGTAAAAGAGATATGAGATTGGCTTCTGGGCATTTTCAACCTCGATGATTACTTCACCTTTTGCTAGACCAGGGTCAATAGAACTTGTTTTTGCTCTTACAATAATTGAACTACAAGATTCTTGGTTAGATTGAACAAAGCCTAAAAAAATAAATGACGTAAGAAAAATGATTACAACAATTGATTTTTCTTTGAATCGCATATCAAAAAAGTTTTCAATATATATAGTTAAAAAAAGTAAAGTAACCGACTACAGACATATTGTACTATTCCGACATAGTATCAAAAAGTAAAGATGTAGCTTTAATTGGTTTTTTCAAATAGTAATGCTTATCAAAGGCTCAATTTAGTCATATGAGTAATATTTCGTAATAAAAAACCCAGTTTTTACACAATATTTACTCAGAAATAACGTTGGATTGAACTTAAATAATTAAAATTAGTATTTTCTATTGATGATCTCGCTAAGGATGATCGCTTTGCGTGCTCCTTCTTCGTCCTGAAGCATCTCCAAAACTTCGCTGGCTACCGTATTTTCTTCCTCTGCTTCGTATTGTTTAAAATGTTCCATTCTTTCCAATGGCTCATCCAGACTTACCAGTTCATCAAGTGTTTTTAGCTTCTTGGCTTCGTTTACAGACCTGCTGTAGGTTTCACGGATTTCATCGTCAGCATATTCTTCTTCGTATGAATAGCCTTCCTCCTCACGGCTATACTGGGGCTGAGGTTCCGGCTCCTTACGATGGGAAGTATCCTCTCCTGTAAACTCCCTGAGAAGTTCTTCAAAAGTGAGTGTTTTCTCTGTTTTTTTCCGTGGAGTATCCATGGGTTCTCCAGGATCTGAGGTGGTAGGTGAATTGCTCTCTTTCTTTGCTTTTAAAACCCGCGAAAGAATGGCAATAACAATAAATATGATATAAAGTATTAATTCGACATCCATGGTTTAACAAATTTATCATTTTTAATTTTAAATTTGTTGCCTTTGCTTTGATTAATAATGCCATCGCTGGCATCCGGGGCAATCAAATCTTTTAATTAGTTTTAGTGAATGCAACTTTCCAAGCTAGAGATCAAGGGTTTTAAGAGTTTTGGTGATAAGGTAACGATAAATTTTGACAAAGGCATCACCGGGATCGTTGGACCAAATGGATGTGGAAAATCTAATATTGTCGATTCCATCCGTTGGGTACTGGGGGAGCAGAGCAGCAGGACATTACGCTCGGAGAAGATGGAAAATGTTATCTTCAACGGTACCAAAAAGCGTAAACCCACTCAACTGGCTGAAGTTTCGCTCACCTTTAATAATACTAAAAACCTACTGCCTACTGAATACACCCAGGTAACCATTACGAGGCGCTATTATCGGTCAGGAGAAAGTGAATATTTGCTCAATGGGGTTACCTGCAGGTTAAAAGATATCACCAACCTGTTCCTGGATACAGGTATTGCCTCCAACAGCTACGCCATTATAGAATTAAAAATGGTGGATGACATTCTTAATGACAAGGACAATTCCAGAAGGGGGTTATTTGAAGAGGCTGCAGGAATATCAAAATTCAAAAAAAGAAAAAAAGAAACCCTCAAGAAGCTACAGGATACTGATGCCGACCTTGAGCGCGTGGAGGACCTCCTCTATGAAATAGAAAAAAACATGAAGTCCCTTGAGCGCCAGGCCAAGCAGACTGAGAAGTATTATAAATTAAAAGAGGAATATAAAAAGTCGAGCATACTGCTGGCAAAGCTTACGATCAGCAAGCATACAGAGAGCTACCAAAAGCTCAAAAAGCAGATCGAATCGGAAAATGATAAAAAAATAAGCCTCAATAAACAGGTAAGTGAAAAAGAGGCTAATCTGGAAAAATCAAAAGCGGACCTTATTCATAAGGAGAAGACCCTGGCCTCCAGACAAAAGACCCTCAACGAGCATGTAAACAAGATCAGGCAATACGAGAGCGAAAAAAAGATCAAAAATGAACGCCTGAGGTTCTTAAATGATAAATCCGAAAACCTGAGGGATCAGATTGAACAGGATAGAAAAAGTAATGAAAGGGCGAAGTTCAGTGTTGAAAGCCTTACTCATGAAAGAAGTTCTGCTCAGAAAATCTTTAGTGAAATAGAGCAAAAGGTAGCTTTCTTAAAGGAAGATTATGAAATTCAGAAAAGGAAAACCTCTCAGCTCCAAGAGGAAACTGACACTCTGCGAAAAATACAGAAAAACAAGCAGGAAGAGGTCTACCAGCTAAAGAAATCGGTTGAGATCAAAGAGCTACAGCTTTCCAGTCTGAAGCAGGAGCTTGAAAAAACGGCCACGGATACCAGCCAGCAAAGTGCCAGCTTAATTGAGTTTGACAAGAAAGTCAATACACTCTCCGAGCAACTGGCTGTAAAAAATAAGGAGCTGCAAAAATTGCAAGCTTCGGAAGAGGACATTCAAAACCGGATGGAATCTACCACCAAGACCATAGAAGTGATCAGGGAAGAGCTCACGCAAACCAACCGAAAGCTTGATGCGCGGCAAAACGAATACAACCTGACCAAATCCCTGGTGGAAAACCTTGAAGGTTTCCCGGAGGCTATCAAATTTTTGAAGAAAAAAGCCGGCTGGAAAAAGAATGCTCCTCTCCTATCAGATATTCTTACCTGTGATGATGAGTACAGGGTGACTATTGAGAATTACCTGGAGCCATACCTTAATTATTATGTGGTTGACCAGGAGGCGGAAGCTTATGAGGCAATCAATATTTTAAGTGACGCGGCCAAAGGCAAAGCCAATTTCTTTATTCTGGATTCTTTTGAAAAGTTCACTCCATCGGATACCAAACTGTACGACAATGCTTTCCCTGCAACTGAAATCATGGAATATGACAGTAAGTACAGGAAACTAATGGGGCACATTTTGGACAGGGTTTATATCCTGGAAGGTGACTATAAAAATATACCTCAGGATGATGACAACATTTTCATCACCAAAAGTGGTAAGGTTACGCGGCGAAGGTTCAGCATTTCCGGAGGGTCTGTAGGTCTTTTTGAAGGAAAGAAGATAGGACGGGCCAAAAACCTGGAGAAGCTTGACAAGGAAATAAAGCAGCTCTCTAAAAAACTAAGCGAAGTACAGCAAGGCCTAAGTGATAAACAGAAAGAACTGGAAAAACTAAAGGCCAGCACAAGAAAAAATGAAATTGAAGAGCTCAGAGAAGAGATCAAGCTGATCAATGAGGAGTACATTTCTATCAAAACCAAACAAGAGCAGTTCAGCCAAATGCTTTCTGATGCAGATATGCGTAAGGAAGACATTATCGCGAAGATTGAAGAGCTGACTGATGCGATAGAAGTGGACAAGCCTAAGGCTGAGAAAGAAGAAAAAGAGCAGCAGGAAAAAGAAATCAGGCTAAGCCATTTGATCTCCGATCTCAATGAGCAAAATGAGCTGCTGGCAGAAAAATCTTCAGCCTTCAATGAACAGAATATCTTTTACCATCAGCAGGAAAACCGGGTAAAAAGTATAGAGCAGGAGATCGAGTACAAGCAGGATGCTTTCGAAAGCAGTAAATCCAGAATAGAAAAGAACCAGGAAGAGCTGAAACAAAATGAGTCAGAGATCAAACTACTTGTAGAAAAAGCAGAAACCAGCGACGATGAGTTGATTGGCATGTACGATGAAAAAGAAAGCATTGAGCAGGCAGTAAACGAAGCCGAAAAGGAATACTATGCAGCCCGTGGCGATATCGACGAGATTGACAAATCAGCAAGGGAGATACAAAGGAACCGTGAGAGCATTGACACCCTGCTCATGGAGCTTCAGAACAAACTGAATGAAACAAAACTGGAGCTAAGCTCTGTCAAGGAACGGCTATCTGTTGAGTTCAACATCAAACTGGACGAGTTGATGGAAGAAGACGGGGAGACTGAGGTGGCAACCGAAGAAACACCTGATGAACCAACGCTGCAGGAAGATGTAGCTAAAATCAAGGACAAACTTGAGAAAATGGGGCCTATCAATCCGATGGCTATGGAGGCTTACCAGGAGATTAAAGAGAGAAACGACTTTATTACCTCGCAGCGTGAAGACCTCTTTAAAGCCAAGGATTCGCTACTGACCACCATTGAAGAAATAGATAATGTGGCGAAAACCACCTTCATTGAGGCCTATGAAAAGATCAAGGAGAACTTCATGAAGGTTTTCCGAAGCCTTTTCACTGAAGAGGATGATTGTGACCTAAGATTGAGCGATCCTGAAAACCCATTGGAATCAAGCATTGAGATCATTGCAAAGCCGAAAGGGAAACGACCACTTACTATCAACCAGCTTTCCGGAGGTGAGAAAACTTTAACAGCCACTTCCCTGCTATTTGCGATTTACCTTCTTAAACCGGCTCCATTCTGTATTTTTGATGAGGTGGATGCTCCTCTTGACGATGCCAACATAGATAAATTCAATCAAATCATTAAGAAATTCTCGAAGGAATCTCAGTTCATCATTGTAACGCACAACAAACGTACTATGTCGAGTACGGATGTGATCTATGGCATCACCATGATAGAGCAAGGTGTATCAAGAGTAGTACCTGTTGACCTTAGGGAACTGGCAGATCAGTAGTTTCCTGCACATAAGGGCATAATTTATCATCACTTTCCGCAGTACCGGTCTCAGGGTTCCCCCTTAGATTGATAAGCTAATGCCTATAAGTATATTAATATTACTGCAAAATATGCTAAAAATCTCTTCTGAACTGCCATTAGGAAAGAGATTCCCTGAAATTTAACATTCAGAATACCCCCTGATAGAAAGGGCGATTTTAGATGCCAAATTTGGTTTATCATTTTCAACCAAAACAATGTATCAAATGAAAACCATCCAAACCAACTTCGCCGTTTTTATGACGCTCATGCTGTTCGTTGCAGCCAGTTTAAGTGCAAATGCTACTACCACAAAAGAAAGGAATGCGAAAGAGGACCGCATCAAAGGACTTGTGATATTTTCAATGATCAAGTATATCCAATGGCCTGAGGCCAGTGAAGAGCTTGTTATCGGAGTACTATCTGATGACCAGAATATTATAAGGCTATTCAATGAAATAGCTTCCGAACGCTCAAATTCCAATAAAAAGATCGTTATAAAATCGTTTTCAACTATCAGGGAAGCTGCAAAGCATTCTGATATTCTCTTCGTGCCCAATGAAAACAGTGCAGAATTCGAATCGCATACCAATGATGTTCAGAAGGTATTGATCATTACAGAAAAAGAAGGGCTGTGTAAACTGGGAAGTGCTATCAACCTCATTACTATAGATGGTAAATTGCGATTTGAGATCAACAGGAAGGCTGTTGAAAAATCGGCATTAAAGATATCTTCAAAACTCACGGAAATGGGTATTGAAGTTTAGTTGTGGCTAACTAATTCAGGAGGAGCTTATTGGCTTCTCCTGATATTATCACAAATAATTGCAGTAGCCATAGCCACATTCAGCGACTCTGCCTTCCCATACCGGGGAATGGTTATTTTCCTGCCCACAAGTTGTAAGACTTCCTCTGAAATACCATTAGCTTCATTACCCATTACAAGTATCCCTCCCTGCCCAAGCTGGGTGCTATGCACATCTTCTCCTTCCATAACCGCACCATAAACCGGTAAGCTGGCGCTAATCAGAAACTCAGAGAGATCAGTATAAAACACGTTAACCCTGCAAAATGAGCCTTTCGATGATGCTATCACTTTTGGATTATAAAAATCAGCAGTTTCCTTCGAGGCTACTACGGCTTTGATCCCATACCAGTCGGCAATGCGCAAAATAGTCCCCAGATTTCCCGGATCATTGATGTTATCCAAGGCAATCGCCCATTCATCAGACGGTAATTTTATCTCCTGCTGAGGCTTCATATGCACTACAGCAATGGCCGCATCATTGGTTTTTAATGTCCCTAAAGTGGCTAATTGCTTTGCTGAAGTCAGCGTCACTTCCAAACCGGAAGGATAAGCCCGTGGATTGTTACTGATAAATTCCTCCGTAGCAATCAGTTGTCTAACCTCATAATCAGAATTTAACACTTCAAGCACACTTTTTGCCCCCTCTACCAAAAAGCATTGTTCTTGTTTCCTGTATTTCTTTAATTGCAGTGATTTAATGAACTTCGCATTACTTTTTGAGACCATAATTAGCTTTTGAGTTTGAGGATAGCCCTGTACTTCGCATTTTTTTTATTTATCGGTATAGTCACTTCAGGGTGTCTGGGCACCAAATATCTGAAAGATGATGAAAAATTGCTGTATAAACAGAAAATAAAAGGCTCTAAGAACATAGATAAAGAAGAACTGGACCAACTCTACGCACAGGAGCCCAACAGGCAGTTTCCAATTATACCCTTCTCTCCCTATGTATGGTTCTACTATTGGGGGCTCGACAATTATGATGTTGCCAAGTATGAAGCCAAACGTGAAGCTTCCAGAGCAAAATGGAATACAAAAATAGCGCAGGCCAGGGAAAAAGATAAAACAAAAAAAGTTGCACGCCTGGAAAAGAAAAAAAGGAAGAAAATAGCCAAGATCAATAAAACCATTCAGGAAGGCAATGTACTCATGCGGTGGGGAGAACCTATTGCAGTATTCGATTCTTCACTGGCAGAACAAACCATGGGACGTTTGAAACTTTACCTAAACGCCAAGGGCTATTTTCAGGCAAAGGTTGACACCACTGTTGACGTCTCGGATAAGCGGCTCTCCATTACCTACTTACTGGACCAGGGAGAGCCCTACCGCATTGATACACTCTTTACCCAGACCGGTGATAGTGCCATCAGCAAAATACTAAATCGAAATAAAGACAATAGTTTTCTGGTAGAGGGTGAAAATTATGAGCAGAACAACCTTACCAAGGAACGTGAAAGAATAGATTTACTGTTGAAAGACAACGGATATTTCGATTTCAGCCGTCAGTATGTGGAATTCAATGTAGATACTGCCCTTGTAGGTGATAAAAAAGTTGCTATTCAAACGGTAATCAATAAGCCATCAAAGCGTGGCTACCATAAAGTGTTTACCGTAAGTGCAGTCAACTTCACCACTGACGCTGATGTGGGCTTTATACCTGACTCTCTGAGAATTGAAAAGGTGTACCGGGGCATCACCTACCGCTACCACACCTACCAGTACAATGAAAAAATACTCAGCAGAAGAATCTTTATCAAAAAAGACAGCGTCTACAGTAAATCCAATACCTTTAGTACGCAGCGGCAATTGGCCAACCTCGACCATTTCCGCTTTATCAACATTCACTATGACTCCTCCGGAGGTAAGCTGATCGCCAATATATTTACCAGTCCCTTAAACCGCTACCAGTGGACAAATGAGGTCGGCATTAACGTAACCCAGGGCTTTCCGGGCCCTTTCTACAACCTTTCGTTCAAGAAACGGAATGTATTCAAAGGCCTTGAAATATTCGAGATCAACGGCCGGATAGGTATTGAAGGGGTAGCTCCGGCCACGGAGGTCAATGACGTTTACACCAGTGTGGAAGCCGGGGTCAATGCCTCACTTACCTTTCCTCAGTTCGTACTCCCGCTGAGTACCCGTGCAAAGGAAAAATTGGGTAGAGTAAACCCAAAAACGAGGCTACTGGCAGGATATACTTATACCGACAGACCGGAATATGTTCGAAAAAACACAAATTTCTCAAATACCTACTCATGGCAAAATGAGAACCGTGGGCTTTTCAGTTTCACCGCGACGGATGTGAGTATTATTAATTCAAACCTTGACTCTGCCTTTCTGGGCACTTTACTGGCCCTGGAAAGGAACGGAAACAGACTAATAAACACTTTTAAGCCTTCTTTTGTAAGTAGCATGAGCCTTAGTGCCACCTGGAACTTCAATAGCTACGGGCTCAACTTTACCAATTCTTCCTTTTTCAGAACTTATATAGAAAGTGGCGGCACCAGCCTGAACTTTGTAGGTACAGAAGCCCTGGAAAAAGAAAACCTCGAGTACTATAAATACATAAAACTCAACCTAGACTACAGAAAAATTCACCCGGCCAACAAGAATACGACTATCGCTTACCGGATTAATGCAGGGATTGCCAAGCCCTACAGCGACAACCGGATATTGCCCTATGAGAAGTACTTCTTTGCCGGGGGTAGTAATGGTATTAGGGCCTGGAGACCGAGGCGACTGGGGCCTGGCTCGTATACTCCTCTTGACTCTACAGGTGGAGAAACCCGTGTCAGCTATAATTTTGAGCAGCAGGGTGAAATATTACTGGAAGGTAGCCTGGAGCTACGCAAAAACCTGATCGGTTTCATAGACTACGCCGCTTTTGTTGATTTCGGTAATATCTGGACAATACGGGAAGACCCCTCAAGGGAAGGTGCTCAATTCGAATTTGATCGTTTTTACAAAGAAATAGCTGTAGGTGCAGGACTTGGGCTTCGTTTTGACTTTTCATTCCTGGTACTAAGGCTTGATGCAGGTCTTAAGATCTATGATCCCGCAAGGCCGGAAGAAAAGCGTTTTATCCTCTCCAAAGGCTTCTATGATCCTCCATTTACCCCAAGTGCCGCTGAGTCTGTTGTCTTTAATATTGGTATCGGATACCCGTTCTAGGCCTGATTAATGGCACAAAAAAGGTGCTCCCGTATGACAGAAGCACCTGATATAATAAGCATTTGATTTTTAATAATTGAGCAAGCTTTCCAAAACCTCCGCTACTTTATCTGCATTGGGCAACATCTGCTTCTCCAGATCAACATTCAGTGGAATAGCAGGTAAATTAGCTGCACCAAGTGTTTGTACCGGAGCATCCAGATATTCGAAACATATTTTTGATATCCTGCCTGCCAATGACTCCGCAAAGGAATTCACCAAAGGCTCTTCGGTAAGTACCATAACCCTGCTGTGTTGTTTGACACTATTCTGAACAGCTTCCCAATCCAGCGGATTCAGGGTTCTCAGGTCAAGGATCTCAATTCGACCTTCATATTTTTTAGCCGCAGCTTTGGCCCAATATACTCCCATACCATATGTAATAACAACGGCGGACTCTCCACTTTCCACCTTTTCCTCATCAGCCTCCAACACCTTATTGGCTTTACCTAAAGGAACAATATAATCCTTATCAGGCTCGAAGGTCTTGGCATCTCCGGTACCCGGCACTTTAGACCAGTAAAGCCCTTTGTGCTCCAGCATAACTACAGGATTAGGATCATGGAAAGCTGCTTTCATAAGTCCCTTCATATCAGCAGCATTGGAAGGATAAACCACCTTTATACCCCTGATATTCAATAAGGTAGACTCCACACTACCCGAATGGTAAGGACCTCCTCCTCCATATGCACCTATAGGTACTCTGATCAACGATTGGATAGGGAATTTACCTTTGGACAGGTAGCAGCTTTTTGACAGCTCTTCCACCAGTTGGTTGATGCCCGGCCAGATATAATCCGCAAACTGGATCTCAACGATGGCCTTGGCTCCTACTGCGGACATACCTGCAGTCGAACCCACAATATAAGCCTCCTGTATGGGTGTATTAAATATTCTCTCATCTCCGTACTTCTGAGCCAGGGTAGCGGCCTCCCGAAACACACCACCAAGGGTACCTCCCACATCCTGTCCGTAAAACAGCGCTTCCGGATGGTTCTTAAGTATATCATCAACAGCATGCAGGGCAGCATCAACCATCACGACCTTTTCGGCTCCCTCAGGGCGTCTGGCACCCTTTTCTTCAATAATCGGGGTTTGCGCAAATTCATGACTGTCAAAATCGTTGATGTCAGGATCGGGAGAATTCAGCGCATATTCGTAATCCTTGGCTACTGTATCCAGGGCAGCATCAGCCAATTCTTTTAAATGTTTTTTGGTTTCCCCTGTTTCAAGCAGGTATTTTTCCAGTATCGGTAGCGGATCAGTCTGAGCATGAAGCTTAAGGTCTTCATCGCCCCGGTACCACTCCTTTCTTACCCCTGAGGTATGGTGCCCCAGCAGCGGACATTTGGCGTGTACCAGGATAGGCCCTTTGCGATCACGCACATACTGATAAGCCTTCTTCATACCGAGGTAGGAATCCACAAAGTCGGATCCGTCTACTCTCATGCGCTCCATGCCTTTAAATCCTGCTGCAAACTCATAGGCATCCATGGTGCGCATCTCCTTGCCGGTAGCGGAAATGCCCCAGTCGTTATCCTGCACAAGGTATACTATCGGCAATTTTTTCAATACAGCCATTTGGAAAGCTTCTGACACCTCCCCTTCAGTAACCGAACCATCGCCCAACGAACAGAGTACAATCGGTCTGTCCTTACCTTCCAGAAGTCCCTGGCTCTCCAGGTACTTCAATCCATGGGCCATTCCGGTTGCCGGTATCGCCTGCATACCGGTGGCAGAACTTTGGTGTGGTATGGTAGGAAAACCATCCCTTTTTAAAGATGGGTGTCCGTAATAGGTGCGCCCACCGGAAAAGGGATCGTCAGCCTTGGCCATTAACTGCAACATCAGTTCGTAGGGCTGCATGCCGATACCCAATAGTACAGACTCATCCCTGTAGTAAAGGGAGGCGAAGTCATAACTTTCGAGTTGCATTCCTGCTGCCAACTGGATGGCTTCATGTCCCCGTGACGTGCTATGAACATATTTGCTGCATATCTCCTTGTTTTCATCGTAGGTCTCAGCCATTCTTTTAGAGGTACACATCAATTGGTAAGCCTTGAGTAGTATCTCCTTATTTATTTTCGGTCGTTTAACTTTTTTTGCGGGGTTAGCTTCTCTTGTTGAGGGCATATATTTAGCTTTTTTCTTCTGTTAAGGTTTTCGAATGGTCAATCTCCAAACAAACGATCGTTTGTATTACAATCGTTTGCGAATTTACAGAATTTATAAAAAAAGACCCGGTGATTTTGGGTATTTACTCCACCTAAATCCATTGCAGCAAGAGAGACAGGGCAAAAGCGGATCAGGCGTAATTTATGGGGAAACACTGACCTTTCACCTCTGTGTGGACAAGATAGTTGTTAACTAGCAATCGGCAAAAGCAGTTAGCAAACGTGTATAAAATGACAGTAGGCGCAGTTAACTGATTTTCAGTGGCAAGCTTCTCATGGCATGTTTTAATTTTCCGGTCCCATTACATGCTTTTAAGCTTGATCCCAAAAGGCCAAGGTTAAATAAAATAGATTCAATATTTTTGCCGGATGCTGACAAAAGAAGATATCACTGACTGGTTTAAAAAGCTCCAGGATAATATTTGCAAAGACCTTGAAACCGCTGATGGCGCCGGAAAGTTCAGGGAAGACCCCTGGGAACGAGAAGGTGGCGGTGGCGGCAGGTCCCGTACTATCGCTGACGGAGAAGTTATTGAAAAAGGCGGGGTGGGTTTTTCTGCAGTGCATGGGGAGACTCCTGAAAACATACTTAAAGCACTTCAACTGGATAAAGCCGGATTCTATGCTACCGGAGTATCGATCGTATTGCACCCCAAAAACCCAAGGGTCCCGATCATCCACATGAACGTGCGCTACTTCGAAATGACCAATGGCACCTGGTGGTTTGGCGGTGGCATTGACCTTACCCCTCATTATGTAGATAAAGCCGATGCCATACACTTTCATCAAAACCTCAAGTCAGTATGCGACAATCATGACCCTGCTTACTACAGCAAATTCAAAAAATGGGCGGACGACTACTTCTATATCAAACACCGCAATGAAACCAGGGGCATCGGTGGTATATTTTTTGACAGACTTGGTGCTGAGCAGCCCAAATCAAAAGAAGAGTTATTCGAATTTGTAAAAGAGGTAGGCAATAGTTTTGCCCCTATTTACACCTATTTCATGGACAAAAATAAAAACATGAGCTACGGTGACCGGGAAAAGCAATGGCAAATGCTGCGCCGTGGCAGGTATGTGGAATTTAACCTGGTTTGGGACAAAGGCACCAAATTTGGCCTGGATACCGGCGGCCGCACCGAATCAATTCTTATGAGTTTACCACCTCAGGCCAACTGGATATACGATTATAAACCGGAAAAAAATTCTGAAGAAGCCGAAACGCTGGAACTTTTAAAGAAAGACATTGATTGGGTGTAACTGATGAGGCCTCACATGGCCAGGTCATTCATGTAAATTAAATATGCTCGAAACGCTTATAGAACTTGACAAGGAGCTCTTTCTTTTCCTGAACGGGCTCCACACCGAAGCTCTGGACCAGGTGATGTACTGGATCTCAGATAAACTGATATGGATTCCCTTCTATGCCTGGATATTGTATCTGATCGTCAAAGAATATAAATGGAAAGCAGTAATCTGGCTGGCTGGTATTGGGCTGGCCATAGCCGCCTCTGACCAGATACTTTCTGGCGTGATGAAGCCTTTCTTTGAGCGCTATCGTCCATCAAGAGACCCTGAGATGGAAGGCCTGGTGCATATTGTCAATGGATATACAGGAGGCCGGTATGGTTTTGCATCTTCGCATGCAGGCAATGTATTTGCCCTCACTACTTTTCTCTACCTGCTTTTCAGGGAAAAGTATCGCTGGATAGGCTGGCTCTTTATTTGGGCTGCTGTTGTCTCCTATTCGCGGATTTACCTTGGGGTTCATTACCCCGGCGACATACTCACCGGAGCGATTATAGGTACTTTAATGGGGTATTTGTTTTTCCGGTTCAGTAATGTCGTCAAAAATAAATATTATCCTGAAACAGCTTAGCCCTTAGCTAAAAGCCGCTGCACGTATTTGCCAATAATATCAAACTCAAGGTTGACAACACTTCCAACTTTAACCTCTTTCATATTGGTGTGCTCATACGTGTACGGAATGATAGCAACACTAAAAGCATTCTCCCGGGAATTGAAGCAGGTAAGGCTGATACCATTAATGGTGATAGAACCTTTTTCCACGGTTACATTGCCTAACGAGGGGTTATATTCAAAACCAAATACCCAGCTTCCCTCCTCTTCTTTAACACTTTTACAGGTGGCAACCTGATCCACATGGCCTTGCACAATGTGTCCGTCAAACCTGCCGTTATTAAGCATACAACGCTCCAGGTTGACCTTAGCTCCTGGCTTTAGGTCTCCAATGTTCGTCTTTTTCAATGTTTCATCAATAGCAGTTACCCAATGTTTGTTGCCCTCCACTTTCGTTACCGTAAGGCAAACGCCATTATGGGAAACACTCTGATCTATTTTTAACTGATCAGAAATGGTACTTTCAACTTCAAAATGTTTGTTGCTTCCTTCGGTTTGGATCGTTTTTATTACACCCAGAGCTTCAATTATTCCTGTAAACATGTGCTTTTTTATTCTTTCCGCTAAGATAACCAACCTCATTGAGAAAAAAACTGATCGGATGCAAGCTTTAATTCCATATTTGGTTTATAAAATAAACTACTTTATATTTACAAAAAGTTTATAGTTATGAAACAAGAAAAAGAACATTTAACAAGCGAGGAAAGCCTTGAGATCATTACACGGATGATCAAAACAGCACAAGGCAATGTAAAAGCGGGAGCATTTTATTTCCTGCTCTGGGGCTGGATATCAGTGATAGCCAGTCTGGCACATTTTTACCTGGATATGTACACTGACTACCCCGCACCCTATATGGTATGGCTCATTGGTATTCCGGGCTGGATTGTAACCATGTTATACAGCTACAAAAAAGCCAGTGCTGCAAGGGTCAAAACCTATAGCGACAATTTAATTATGTGGACATGGATTGGTTTTGGCTTTAGCATTTTAGTAGTCATATTTGCGGGGCAACATATTAATTTCCAGATCACACCTTTGATCATGCTTTTTGCCGGACTTTGTACATTTATCACGGGTTTAATTATCAGGTTCAAGCCTTTAATCATCGGTGGAAGCTCATTTTGGATATTTACACCCATTGCATTTTACCTTCCAATGGTATATTCACCGCTGATTATGGCTGTGGCGATAGTATTTGGATACCTTATACCGGCTTATATTCTCAAAAAGCATAACCTTTAATCGCTATGGCTGATTTTAAAGATTTAGACCCTCTACTCCATTCCCAGCTCCGGCTGGCGGTTATGTCCTTATTGGTCAGTGTTAAATCTGCCGAATTTGTCTATATCAAGGAAAAAACCAATGCCACTGCAGGTAATTTGAGCGTGCAGATAGATAAACTCTCTACCGCAGGATACATTGAGGTCGAAAAGAGTTTTAAAGGCAAAAAGCCATTAACCACCTGTAAGATTACCAAAAAAGGACTTCAGGCTTTTGAAGAATATGTAAACGCCCTTCAACAATACATCAGGAAATAATTTTTTTCAACATGTGGTTTATAAAATAAACTAGTTTAAACAAATAACATCATGAAAACTACAATCAACGCAATTTCACTGGCCATTATCCTGCTCATTATGCAGGGAAAGGCTATTTGTCAGGCTCAACAATCCGACACCACAAGTATAAATGCCATGCAGAAACTTGAGGCATTGCAGGGGAAGTGGTCAGGCTCCGGATGGCACCAAATGGGGAGAGACGACAAGCATCAGATTAATCAAACGGAGCACGTATACACCAAACTTGGCGGCCTGCTGCTGGTGATCGACGGCCTCGGAAAGGATCCCAAAACTGGTGAGGAAGTATTTGCTGCCTACGGCGTTATACATTACGCTCCTGAAAAGGGGATGTACCAGTTCAACGCCTACACCAAAGAAGGGCGCCATACGCTGGCTTCTGCCAAACTAGAGGACAATACGCTAACCTGGTGGTTTGATACGCCACAGGGCGCTACCATTAAATATATCGTCAAATTCACATCCGACACCTGGGTTGAAGACGGCTTTTATTCGCCGGATGGCAATCAATGGTATCCTTTCTTTCACATGGACCTAAAAAAACTATAGTAACTAATTTTTGATGCCAGTCGTTTATGATAACTTTGAAGCGTGAAATTTTGCCACGACTGGCATCAAATTTTAATTGAATGACATTAAAAGAAAAGTACCCGATTACCTTGTACAATACCTTATCAGGTAAAAGAGAAGTGTTTGAGCCCATTCACCCCGACCACGTCGGCATGTACGTATGTGGCCCTACAGTTTACAGTGATGTTCACCTTGGTAATGTCAGGACTTTCATGTGTTTTGATGTCATATACAGATATCTCATGTACGTTGGTTATAAAGTGAGGTATGTGCGTAATATCACGGACGTAGGTCACCTTGAAAATGATGCTGACGAGGGCGAAGATAAGATTGCCAAGAAAGCACGTTTACAACAGCTTGAGCCTATGGAAATTGTACAGCAATACACCAATGGCTTCCATCATGTACTTGACCAGTTCAACTTTCTACCGGTAAGTATTGAGCCAAGCGCCACAGGCCATATTATGGAGCAAATAGAAATGGTCCAGACGCTGATTGACAATGGTTATGCCTATGAAGTCAATGGCTCGGTTTATTTTGATGTTTCCAAGTATGATAAAGCCAACAACTATGGTAAATTATCCGGTCGTAAGATAGAAGAGCTGATGGAAAGTGGCCGCACCCTGGACAGTCAGGATGAAAAGCGGAATAAAATTGACTTTGCAGTTTGGAAAAAAGCCTCGCCTACCCACATTATGCGGTGGAATTCACCCTGGGGAGAAGGTTTTCCGGGATGGCACCTTGAATGTACTGTAATGAGCACCAAGTACCTGGGAGAATCATTTGACATACATGGCGGAGGGATGGATCTTATTTTCCCTCACCACGAATGTGAAATAGCCCAGTCCGTAGGTTCAACAGGCAAAGACCCTGTCAAGTACTGGATGCACTCCAACATGCTGACCGTTAATGGCCAGAAAATGAGCAAATCGCTTGGTAATTCATTCCTTCCCCACCAACTTTTTTCAGGAGACCATGAGCTCCTGGATAAGGGTTACAGCCCTATGGTGGTTCGTTTCTTTATGCTGCAGTCGCACTACTCAAGCACACTGGACTTCTCCAATGAGGCGCTGCAAGCCGCAGAAAAGGGTTACAAAAGATTGATGGAAGGCTATAAGATATCTGCCAACCTTACTCACAGCAAGGCTCAACCGGACGATGAGCTTGAGAATAAAGTTAAGGAACTGATCGCGGATCTGTTTAGAAACATGAGTGATGACTTCAACACTGCAAAAACATTAGCGGTACTCTTCGAGATCACCACCATGATGAACAACTTTAAAGCCGGCAATCTTACTACAGGCCAGCTATCGAAGGAGACATTTGATGAATTGATTACTCAATACCAGGGCTTTATTACTGATGTACTGGGAGTAAAAGAGGAAAAGGAAAGTAGTAATGACCTGCTCAACGGTGTGATTGATGTACTGATCAACCTGCGTCAGAATGCCAAGGAAGCTAAAAATTACCAGCTATCGGATAAGATAAGGGACGATTTAAAGAATCTTGGTGTTATCTTGAAGGATAGCAAAGAAGGTACTGAGTACTCTTTGATGTAGCAGGATCTTACATACTACATTTGAAGCTGATAAAATTAATATTTATTCTTCCCATCCGGTTCTATCAACTGGCCATTAGTCCGTTGTTGGGCTCCAACTGCCGGCATACACCTACATGCTCCAGTTATATGATAGGAGCAATTGAAGAATGGGGACCACTAAAAGGCACGTGGCTCGGGTTAAAGCGAATATCCCGATGCCACCCGTGGGGTACCAGTGGCTACGACCCCGTACCGAAGAAAGAAAAATAACATCTGTCTAAAACTGAGAGAGTGCCTCCTATTTTATAAAGATATTATAACTCCCTCTAAGCTTCCTTTACCATAGCCATTACATCCAGGAAAGCAACACTTCCATGCATTGGGCTCAAATTATGACTAAACTTATGCTGCCATAAACTTCCATTTTAATAGATTTGTAAGATTGGTAAAACCTAATCGACTACTATGCTGAAAATAGACATGCACACCCATATCATTCCTGAACACATGCCCAATTGGACAGAAAAGTTTGGTTATGGGGACTTCATATACTTGCAGCATCACAAAAAAGGCTTTGCCAAAATGATCAAAGGCAATCAGTTTTTCAGGGAAATTGAAGAAAACTGCTGGAACCCTGACCTAAGGATCAAAGAGTATGAACAATTCAATACGCAGGTACAGGTGGTTTGCACTATTCCTGTAATGTTCTCATACTGGGCCAAGTCTCAGGATTGCCTGGATCTATCAAAGTTTCTGAATGATCATATAGCCGAACTGGTCAACAATCACCCAAAAAATTATATTGGCTTGGCTACTATCCCTATGCAGGATACTGATCTGGCCATAGCAGAGCTGGAAAGATGTAAAAAACTGGGTTTCCCCGGGATACAGATTGGTAGTAACATCAACGACGAAAATTTGAGTGAAGAACGCTTCTTCCCTATTTTTGAAGCTTGTGAAAAACTAGGCATGGCCATCATGGTGCACCCATGGAACATGATGGGTATGAAAAGCATGACCAAGTACTGGCTTCCATGGCTGGTAGGTATGCCGGCGGAAACATCACGGGCTATCTGTTCTATGATTTTTTCCGGTGTATTTGAAAAACTGCCTGACCTGCGCGTGAATTTCGTTCATGCCAGCGGCTCATTTCTGGCTACAATTGGCAGGGTTGAGCATGGATTTAATTGCCGGCCTGACCTGGTAGCTATCGATAATCCTGTTAACCCAAGGGAGTACCTGGGCAAATTCTGGGTGGATTGCATAACGCACGACCCTAAGATGCTGCAATATGTGCTGGACCTGCAGGGCTCGAAAAAGGTAACTTTGGGATCAGACTATCCGTTCCCATTAGGTGATCTTGAAATTGGCAGGTTTATTGAGGAAATGGATTTAGCGAAAGAGACCGTTGAAGATATATTTTGTAACTCCACGCTCGAATGGCTCAAGTTAGATAAGAGGGATTACATAGATGCATAAGATTATTTTATTGTCAATTGCCTGCCTCCTTTCATTCTCAGGCATGGCGCAGGTGACCGAAGAGGAAAAGGTACAGCAGCTCCTTCGCGATCAGGAGCAGGCCAGGTATGCGGAACTCATGAGGCTCATGGACCAGGGGGTTGAACTCATGGAGGAAGAGCAATACGAGGAAGCCAACCTGAAATTTAAGGAAGTGCTTAAATCGGCCAAAGTTGTACCTACTGACCTTTGCTTCTACTTCGGAAAGAATTCATTTTATATGGGCAAATACCGCCAGAGTATCGACTGGCTCAACAAATACATCGAATTAAAAGGTACCAAGGGCCAGTATTACGAAGAATGCGTTGAATATCTGGACAAATCCAACGAAGCTTTTCTCACGGTAAGAGAGGAAGAAAGAAAAGAAGCTCAAAATATACTTACAAAAAGCTACGATATAGACTGCGGCCCTTCCGGCAAGGTAATATGCCCTGTCTGCAAAGGTAAAGGGGTGATCATTTCAAGGGGCGCTTTTGGCGACACTTACAAAGCCTGCCCTTACAGCGATGACCACGGATACCTCACCTGCGAAGAGTACAACCAGCTTCTCCGGGGAGAACTGGAGCCCAAAAACTAAGCCTCCGGGAAAAATCAAGTCATTCATACATTGACATTTGTCTATTGATAATTGTTATATTTGCGGGTTGAAACCAAATCATTCCTGCAAAATGATATTGCATAATAGAGTAGACAGAAGAATTCTTAAAGAGAAATTAAAAGAAAGTAGCGAAAAAAGAGTTACGCTATCCTTTTACCGGTACATTCAACTGCCCGATCCCACAGAATACCGTAATCAACTATTCCTGGATTTAAGTAACCTGGACGTTTTCGGAAGAATATATGTGGCACATGAGGGTGTCAATGCCCAAATCAGTGTACCGGAGGAAAAATTCGAAGATTTTAAAGCTTATATTGCCAACTCACCTGAGTTAAAAGGTATAAGATTAAATATTGCTGTAGATGATGACGGAAAATCCTTTTTCCAGCTCAAGATACAGGTAAGAAATAAAATAGTAGCTGACGGCCTTAATGATGATACCTTCGATGTTACTGATCGCGGCGTACACCTGTCAGCAGAAGAGTTTAATAAACTGGCCACAGACCCGAATACGGTAATTGTGGATATGAGAAACCACTACGAAAGCGAGGTCGGCCATTTTGAAAATGCTATTTGCCCTGATGTCGATACTTTCAGGGAATCCCTTCCCATAGTAGAGAAAATGCTTGAAGACAAGAAAGATAAAAACATTGTAATGTACTGTACCGGTGGTATCCGTTGTGAGAAAGCCAGTGCGTATTATAAACATAAAGGCTTCAAAAACGTTTTCCAGCTAGATGGCGGTATTATCGAGTATGCCAGGGAAGTAAAGAACAAAGGACTTGAGAACAAATTCAAGGGCAAAAATTTCGTGTTTGACGAAAGGCTCGGAGAAAGGATCTCAGACGAGATCATAAGCACCTGTCATCAATGCGGGCAACCTTGCGACGACCATACCAATTGCAAAAATGATGGTTGCCATCTGTTGTTCATACAGTGCAAAGAGTGCGCTGAAAAGCACCAGGGATGTTGCTCCGCAGAATGCAAAGACATTATCAACCTGCCGGAAGACGATCAAAAAGCAATTAGAAAAGGATTAAACAAGGGCAGGCAGGTATTTAAAAAAGGCCGCTCTGAAAAACTTCTCTTTAAAAGTAATGCAAAAAGCTAGAATAGGCATCATTAACGTATCTGACCGTGCAAGTCAGGGTATCTATGAAGACACTCCCGGGAAAGCTATTGTGGCTACCCTCAAAGAGTTTGTTACCTCTGATTGGGAATCGGAATATATAGTTTTACCTGACGAACAGGACCAGTTGGAAAAGGCAATGATAGAAATGGCGGATGAAAAAAACTGCTGTCTCATCATTACCTGCGGAGGAACGGGCCCGGCAAAAAGAGATGTGACCCCTGAGGCCACGGAAGCGGTTTGTGATAAGATGATGCCGGGTTTTGGAGAGTTAATGCGACAGGAAAGTTTGAAGTATGTGCCCACAGCAATTCTATCAAGGCAGACTGCAGGTATTAGAAATCAAACTTTAATTGTTAACTTACCGGGGAAACCAAAAGCTATACGAGAATGTTTAGACGCTGTATTCCCGGCAATACCCTATTGTATAGACCTGCTGGAGGGCCCATATATCGAATGTAATGAAGAATTTGTAAAGGTATTCAGGCCCAAACAACACTAAAATGGCACGAATAAAGTACTATTACGACACAGAAACCTGTAAGTATGAGCGCGTTAAGGTTAAGACGCAGGATGTAATACTAAACTTTCTGGGTTTGGCTTCGCTAATCGTAGCGGTAGCTGCAGGGCTTCTTATGTTATATAACAGCTACTTTGAGTCCCCAAAAGAAGTGATGCTAAGAAATGAGGTTGCTGAAATGGAATATTACTACGAGCACCTCAATGAAGAAGTAGTCAAGCTGAATGAAATACTGGCTGCGCTGGAGAAGCGTGATGATGATGTTTATCGCGTAGTACTCGGGGCAGAGCCCATTGACCCTTCTATCCGCGATGCCGGTATTGGTGGTGTGGACCGTTACAGTGAGATACGCAACAAGAACATTGATCATAAAGAGCTGATCCTGTCGCTGACTGAGGATGTAGACAAGCTCAGGAGAAAAATGTACATCCAGTCAAAAAGCTATGACGATATAGTAGAGCTGGCGGATAACAAAGCTAAAATGTTTGCGGCTATACCGGCCATTCAGCCCATCTCCAACAAAGAGTTGATCCGTTTGGCGTCAGGCTTTGGTTACCGCATACACCCCGTTTACAAAGTGAAGAAACTGCACACAGGCATAGACTTCTCTGCCCCCATTGGTACGCCTATTTATGCAACAGCCGATGGCACAGTCACTAAGGTGAAGGTAAGATTCAGCGGATATGGCAAGCTTGTAGAAATTGATCATGGTTTTGGCTTCAAGACCAGGTATGCGCACATGCATGAGTTTGAAGTCAGAGAGGGACAGAAAGTAAAGCGTGGTCAAATCATTGGCTATGTGGGCAACACGGGACTTTCAACGGCACCTCACCTGCACTATGAAGTTATTAAAGGAAGCAAAAAGATCAATCCTGTACACTACTTCTTCAATGACCTTAACCCTGACGACTACGAAAAAGTAATTGAGCTGGCATCTATTGAGAACCAGTCATTGGGTATGTAATTTTCTGTTTTTACAAAAAACTCTTGGATACAAAAAAACTATTACCTTAATTCGCAACAACAGAAAGAACAAATGACATTATTCGCTAACGCATATCATCATCACCATCATCATTTCAACACCGATCTGATGCATGGGAGATATATGTTTTAGCTAGAGATATAAAATTATATTAAGT
>NZ_SMLW01000488.1 GCF_009711405.1 Fulvivirga kasyanovii
GTAAGGTAAAGCGTTAATTTACAACGGCATGCAATCGAAGTATTTTGTTATATTAGCCATATAACCCGGTACATTTTCAATTGCACTGTTATGCTCCATTCTGAGGCCAAAACCATAGAACTGATGATCGTTGATGATCATAAATTATTTCTTGACGGCATTGTGTCCCTTTTAAAAGACTACCCCAGGATATCTATTGTAGCCTGCGCCAGTGATGGAGAGCAGGCGCTGGAATTGCTTACACAAAACTCTGATATAGACGTGCTTATCACCGATATAAGCATGCCCAACCTCAACGGGGAAGAGCTATGCAAGGAGGTAAAGAAAAAATATCCTGATGTACATATCCTGGCCCTTTCCATGCACAGTGATAGCAAAAGCATAAAAAAGGTGCTCAAAAACGGTGCGACCGGATATATATTGAAAAATACAGGTAAGAATGAACTTATCGAGGCCATTGAGCATGTGGCCAACGGGCAGACATACTTTAGCGAAAGTGTGAAAAACAACATTATGGCCGGCATTACAGGCCTTGAAGAAAGTGATGAACATGCCACTGTAAGGCTGACAAAACGTGAGATAGAAATATTGAAATTAATAGCCTCTGAATATACCACCAATCAAATTGCTGATACACTTTTTATAAGCCTGCACACGGTAGAGAGCCATAGAAAAAACATCATGCGCAAAACCAAAGCCAAAAATATGGCAGGGCTGATCAAGTATGCCGTTAAAGCCGGAATAGTAGAGTAGAATAGAATGAACATATACAAAATACTACTTCTTAGTGGCCTCATATTATGGGGCATAGCGGCAGGTGCACAAAATAAGGTCATCGACAGCCTGAACCATTTAATTGACAGCAAGGACATAAGTGACTCCCTCAGGATAGAAGCCATGGTCGAGTTATCGTCGACGCTGAGATATTCCAGCTTTGATGAGGCCATCAAAATAAATGATGAGGCCCTTGCAGAGAGCAGAAAAAGTAAGTTAATCTCCACGGAAGCCTCAGCCTACATCACCCGTGCCCTGATCCATGCCCAGACTGGCAATCTCGACTCCGCAAAACAGTTCTGTCATCAAGCCATAGTTTTATCAAAACGCATTGCCGACGACCTCCATATGGCCCTGGCCTACAATGTACTGGGGTCAGTAAACCTTTCACAAGGCAACTATGCCAATGCCATCAGAGCCTATACTGACGGTCTGGAAAAATTCAGATCAATCTCCCATGAAAGTGGCACTGCGGCAACTCTGAACAGAATCGGCAATTTCTACCTGAAAAGGAAGCAATACAACAGCTCCCGCCTCTATTACGAGCAGTCACTGGCGGTATTTGAAAAACTCAAAAGATACGATCAGGTTACTGGCATACTCAACAACATCGGAGTATCATACTATCAGGAAAATAACTTTTCCAAAGCACTGGAATACTTCTCCAGGTCAACAAAAATACTGGAGCAGATCAATATGCCTGAAAAACTCGCCATAAGAGAGCTTAATATAGGTAAAACAAACACACATCTGGAAAAATATCAGGAGGCAGACCATTATTTAAAGAAAGCACTGGAACATGCAAAAAAATACAATGACAAAAAGGTAATGTGCCAATCTCTACTGAACCTGGGCATACTTAAAAGGCTCCAGCATGATGATACATCAGCCATCCTTTACCTGAAAGAAGGGCTTGAACTGGCCAAAAACATGCACGATCATGATACGGAGATTGAGTTTTATGAAACCATAGCAAAATCATATGCCCAACAAAACAACTATGAACGGGCTTATGTCTACTATCAAAAATTCGACTTTCTAAAAGACAGCCTTCTAAACCTGGAAAAAGACAGGGAAGTGCTCATACTTCAAAACCAGTTTGAGGCCAAGCAAAACGAGCAAAAGATAAGCCTGCTTCAGCATGAGGCAGAAAAAAAGAACATTATACTTCTGGCTCTGATCATCGGTTCTATCCTGTTGATACTTTCCATGGTACTGGTACTGATAAACTATAACAACAAGCAAAAAAGCCTGAGGCTGATCCACACCCAAAAAGAAGAGATCAGTCGCCAGAAAATAACAGAGCTAATTAAGGACCAGGAGCTGAACTCCTTCAAAAACAAACTCGAAGGACAGGAGAATGAAAGGAAACGGATTGCCCAGGAGCTTCATGACGGCATAGGTGGCACGCTGGCCAGTATTAAAATGAATTTACTGGGCCTGAAAACTGATGATGGTTCCCTAAAAGACAGACTTAATGACATCACTCTTAGGCTGGATAATGCCTGTGAAGAGGTACGGATGATCTCTCACAACCTCATACCCCCGGTACTGCACAATTCGGCACTAACCGAGGTTATCAAAAATTTCGTCAATGAAGTTATTGGCACCCGCAACATTGTGGTCAACTATGAGTTTTATCCTAAAAAACAAATTGAAGCCATTGACAAAAACATTCAGGTTGACATTTACAGGATAATACAGGAGTTGGTAACCAATGCCATTAAACATGGAAAGGCGCAGGAGATCAGCATCTACCTGACTATGCACGATGACTATGTCAATCTGATGGTTGAAGACGACGGAACAGGATTCAGAAATGATGGTAAACAAGACGGCATAGGCTTGAAAAATATTCAGTCTCGTGTGGCTGCTTTAGATGGCAAAATTACCATTGACACCAATATCGGAAAAGGGACAAATGTCATTATTGATCTTTCCCTGTCTCATGACAAAGCGGTACCCGCTCACTCGTAAATAATATACCGGAAAACCGTTATTTTTCTGTTTACCTGAAAACAGCCAGACGTTCTGACCTGATAAAGTCTTAAATTGCGTGTCTGTAGCCATTATCACACACCATGAAAAAAAGTAAATTAAACCTAAACCAATTAAAAGTGCAGAGTTTCATCACTGGCCTCAGCAACCCCGCTTACATCAAAAGTGGCAGGGCTTTGGGCGATGTTAACCCGGACGGCTCGGAAGTAGATGATAGCTTTACGGACTCTACTCCAGTAAGCGTACAACCGGACAAAGACTGTAATCTCAAAATGTAGTACATCAACCTCCTGGCTTTATGAAAAAGAAAAACTTCAAACTGGATACTATAAAGGTAAGCAGTTTCGTAACCTCAATAGAAGGGTGGGATATTAGAGGTGGGAAATCGGAGGTTGATCCCACATCCCAGTCAAAACCTATAACCACAATATGCCCGTCCGATGAAGGGACAAAGCCCCTGGTGTGCTACCACCAAAGCCTTTTGGAAAATTGTGACGGGTCTATAAAATAGTTTTTGCAGATTTAATCAAACCAAACCATGAAAAAAACGAACTTCAAGCTAAAATCTTTACAAGTTAAAAGTTTTATAACTTCGGTGGAAGCAAGGCATATTAAAGGAGCCGGGTCAGAAGTTGAACCTACTACTACTATGCCTCATGTAATAAGCTGCCTGAATAGTTATTGCAAAATCAAATAGAGCTTTATTTAGCTGGTTAAAAAGGAAGCCCATGCAGTGATGTATGGGCTTCTGTATTTATTAAATCTGCAGTTATCCTACTTACAAGGGCTGCAATGTATTGGTTCATTGGTATCGCACGGTCTGTGAGTATACCAGGTATTTGGATTACATGAGTTGGAAGAGCCACCACCACCACCACCAGGGCAACCCGCCCAGCCTTCAGTACACCCATAGGTCAGATATCCTCCCTTAATGGTATGAGCATTTCCATCCAGGTCCTGAGTTACAAAGCTCTTCACTTTTAACTCCTCAATTTTCAGTTTCTTTTTTTTCATGGTAAAAGAATTTAATTCATATAATTATTTCAATTCCTTTAAATTAAAAAAGAAAAAATTTAAGCAGTTAATTAGTATATCTCAAGCCAGATTAATAACATGCATATGTAAGAAAATCAGACAGGTAACATTTGTCTGAAAAGAACACTGAAAATCAAAAAGGCTTAATTGCCCAATTCAAGCTGATTTTTGACCAGTCGGTAGTAATCTCCTCTTTTTTCAGTCAGCTCTGCGTGTGTACCTATTTCGGTGATATGTCCCTTATCCAGCACTATAATTTGATCTGCGTTTTTAACAGTACTTAACCTGTGCGCTACTACTATGACAGTTCGGCCCACAAAAAACCTGTCAAGGTTTTCCATGATCACCTTTTCATTGTTGGCATCCAGAGCATTAGTAGCTTCATCAAAGAAAATATACTCCGGACTTTTATAGACAGCACGGGCTATCAATATTCTTTGTTTCTGCCCCTGGCTCAGGCCATGGCCATCGTTACCAATCTTGGTATTGTAGCCTAGCGGAAGGGATTCAATAAACTCCTGTATATTGGCCACCTTTACGGCATACATTAGTTTTTCTTTATTGATATAATCGTCTTTAATGGAAATATTCTTGGCAATGGTGTCTGAAAAAATGAAGCCATCCTGCAACACCGCACCGCACTTATCCCTCCACAGCCTGTTGCTGTAATTGTTCAGGTTTATATCTCCCAGCCTGATCTCCCCTTGAGAAGGTTCATAAAATTTAAGAAGCAGCTTCACCAATGTGGTCTTTCCACTTCCGCTGGCACCGACAATAGCCGTAACCTTACCCTCCGGAATTTCAAGACTGATGTCCCGTAAAGCATATTCAGAATGTGGACCTTCGTATTGAAAAGTAACATTATCCAGTTTCAATGATTTGTCTTCCGGGAAGATGGTGATCTTCTCCTCACTCAGATCTTCCTCATCCTCCCTGCCATGGATCTCCCCCAATCTTTCCAGGCTTATCTTCGCATCCTGTGCTGTATGGATGAAACCAACCAATTGATTGATAGGTGCATTTAGCTGACCAATGATATACTGAATGGCGAGCATCATACCGAGGGTAATATCACCGTCTATGACTGCCTTGGCGGCCAAAAATGTAATGACAATATTTTTAAGCTCATTGATAAATGATGACCCTGCTTCCTGATATTGGTTCAACGCCAAGCCACTAATACTCACCCTGAACAGTTTTGCCTGGATCCGCTCCCACTCCCAACGCTTCTGCTTCTCACTGTTGTGCAACTTGATCTCCTGCATACCTGTGATCAACTGGATCAGGTTGCTCTGGTTGCTCGACATCTGATCGAAGCGCTTGTAATCCAGGTCGCGCCTTTTCTTCATAAAGATCATGATCCAGGCCATGTATATGGCACTGCCTATGAAGAAAATGGCGAAGATCTTCAAATCATATATCGCCAGTACCACACCAAAAATGATGAGATTGATGAAGGAAAAGAGAATATTTAAAGTAGACGATGTAAGGAATGACTCTATTCTGCTATGATCGCCGATTCGTTGTAACAAATCGCCTATCATTTTGGTATCAAAAAACGAAACCGGCAGCCTCATCAACTTGATAAGGAAATCTGAAAGGATAGAAATATTTATACGTGTACCGAGATGCAGCAGTATCCATCCCCTGATAAACTCCACCGCTGTTCTGCTGAAAAACAGCATCAATTGGGCTATCAATATGAGAGTAACAAAATTCAGGTCCTGGTTTTGAATACCTATATCAACAATAGACTGCGTCAAAAACGGGAAGATCAACTGCAGGATACTGCCTACCAGCATGCCGATAAAAAGCTGGACGATGAACTTTTTATAAGGTCTTAAATATTTAAAAAGGAACTGAAACCCTGACTTATTTACCTTTTCATCCTCAGTAGTGTAAAAATCGGGCGCAGGCTCCAACAAAAGCACTACACCTATCTCCTGCCCGTTATCAGTATCACTAAGCCAGCCGTCGAGGAACTCCTTTTTAGTAAGTTTCACTAACCCGTGTGCAGGGTCAGATACTAGTACGTGGTTCTTCTTAAACCCGTAGACAACTATGAAATGTTGCTGCCGCCAGTGCGCTATAAACGGGGTCGGTGCTTCTTCTTTTAACTTGTCATATGGAATTTTTGCCGCCAGCGTACGGAACCCGATAGACTCCGCCGCATCGCTGATGCCCAATAATGAAACTCCCTCCCTCGTAATATAGCTCTTGTCCCGAAGTGTTTGTAACGAATAGCTTTTTCCATAGTATTTAGCTATGATCCTCAAGCAGGTCGGACCGCAGTCCATGGCGTCAAGCTGTCGATAATGTGGGAATTTCTTTAGCATAGGTTGATCAAAAGAGTCGTGAACTTACTAAATTGGTTTTAGTATGCCAAGATTTTATAGGAGTTAGAAATGATAAACCCCCGATTTCTGGTATAACTACCTTGTATAGAGAGAAATATCCCCGGTTTCAGGGATATAGTATATTGAAATGGATCAGGCGGTTTCAGGGAGATACTTAATTTTATCTCTGTGTATGACAGCCAGTTATTGGCAAATCAGAATAAAATAGCAACAGACGCAGTTTTAATCATGTTTCACTTCTAAGCTTTACTTTGAGAGTTCTTGCTTTTCGCTCACTACACTAGTTTTACGCTTGCGCCATTGAAAAAGACTTTATATGTAGCAACACCTTTCAAATAAGCCCCTTCATGAACCCAATTTTCATTACTTATGTAAGTTTCAGGCTGTTTTTTGTTATGAATGCATAACAAATTAACCGTTCTTCACCGCTTACCCTAAAATATTTTTAACCTAACCTAAAATTATGATGAAAAAAGTTTTATCAGTGCTATCTATTGGACTTTATTTAATGGTATTCACGGCATGTGAAGAAAGTGAAGTCAAGCCAGACCCTGCAAGCCAGGATCAAAACCCATCGTTGGATGCTGTTGCTCAGGATATTGCCGGTTTATTAAATGAAGGAGAATCTTTTAATGCTTTCACCTCAATATTGGAACAGCAAACAGTAGGTATTAAGCTTGCCGAGGTACTTACAAGAATTGAATCTAACCCAAAAGAAGGATCTTCCTTTTCAAATCTGAAAGCTTCTGCCCGATTTTACGATGATAAGCTTAAAACCGGTGATGCTCCGAAGGTCGTAGAAATCCCGGAGGTATGGCTATACAAGCCGGAAGGAACAACATCGATCAACAAAAAGGATGTGTTGGTAGCTTACCCTCCGGCAGGTAAAGAGTCTGAGTGGACTAAGGTAAAAGCTTATACACTGGACAGGAAAGTAGTCTACCTTGACCCTAACGCAGAGCCTGAAGTGCCTGTAATTGTAGTAGACAATCATGGCTTTGAGGCCTTCAAGGTAGAAGTAAGCTACATCAACAAGCAATTGAAGGAAGCAGGCTTTCAGAAAAAGATGGTTTCTTCCAACTCAAAAGGAAGAACTGCGGCCACCGGCCTTGAAACCACAAAACTGGACAAAATCAGGCTTAATGACGACGAAGAGCCCTGGATAAGCGGTTCTGCGGAGGTATATGCCGTAACATCAGGAATCAGAAACAGCAGCAATGAAGCCGAAGTAGCAGTGATCCCTATGTACTACCTGGACAAAGATGATAAGGATTATTATCCAAACCAGGTTATGCTCTTCTGGGATGACTACGCATATCAGGCGGCAAACATCCAGCTATTCGAAAAAGATGATAACCACAATTATCAGGATATGGTATCTATGCTGGTAAAAGAGCTAAGTGCTTTGGCTGGAACGCTTAGTGGCCAGACCTGGATCACCGCACTTGGCACTATAGGCTCAGCTATCGTTGATGCCCTGCCTGCCAGCTTCTGGACCAATGATGACGATTACGTAGACTCTTTCTACACTATAGAAAAGAACAGGTACTACACCAACTACTATGGAGCAAGAGGCAATGCTAAAGTTAACATGAGCCCTTACTTCATACCAGCCAACTAAGGATCAGGCGGAATTTCCGGGGAGACATAAACTTTTCGCCTATGGGGTTGACGGGCAACAGTTAACAGCAATAGGCAAAAGCAGTTGGCAAACTGAGAATAATACAGCAATGGGCACGGATTACTTATTTTTAGTGATAAGCTTCACATTACAAGTTTTATTTTCAGAGCCTTTTGCTCCACAGATTTTTTGCCCTAACTAAGCGTTAAGCTGAGTTTTTAGTTAATAAAAAACACCCCCGGATAAATCCGGGGGTGTTTTTTATTTTGAGTTTTGACCTTGGTGTTAAGAACCTAAATATGGAATTGCTCCTTAATATTCTCAGTTACTACTTTACCATCAAACAGGTTAATAATCCTGTGAGCATAGTTAGCATCATAAGGAGAGTGTGTTACCATGATGATGGTTGTTCCTTCCTCATTCAGCTCAGCCAACAGCTTCATCACTTCTTCACCATTGGCAGAATCAAGGTTACCTGTAGGTTCATCCGCAAGTATTACTTTTGGCTTGGCTACAATAGCTCGGGCTATGGCCACCCTTTGCTGCTGACCCCCTGAAAGCTGCTGAGGGAAGTGGTTTCTTCTATGCATGATGTTCATCCTTTCCAGCACCTCTTCTACCCTTTGCTTTCTTTCAGCAGACGGAACTTTAAGATACAATAAAGGCAGCTCCACGTTCTCAAATACAGTCAGTTCATCGATCAGGTTAAAGCTCTGAAACACGAAACCAATAGAGCCTTTGCGGAGTTGTGCACGCTGACGCTCAGAGTAATGCGACACCTCATGCTCTCCGAAGTAGTATTCACCATCAGAAGGGTTGTCCAATAGACCAAGGATGTTTAGCAGCGTAGATTTTCCGCATCCGGAAGGTCCCATAATGGCTACAAACTCTCCCTCTTTGATTTCAATGTTTATGCTATTCAGAGCGGTAGTTTCTACCTCATCTGTAGTATAAACCTTTTGTAAATTTTTGATTTTTATCATGGTATTAGTGTTTTTAATGATTTACCGACATCGGCCGGCTTTGACCTTTTATTTTTATTGCAATACAAGTACTTCGTTGTCTCCGAAATTGTCGTAGCTGGAGGTGATCACACGATCGCCGGGTTCCAGGCCTTCCAATACTTCGAAGTGTTCGGTGTTTTTCCTTCCAAGTCTGATATTTCGCTTCTCAGCTTTGGTGCCATCTTCACTGACCACAAACACCCAGTTGCCTCCTGTATCTTTGTAGAAGCCGCCCACAGGGAGCAGCAATTCTTCGGAAGACTGGCCAAGTTCGATTCTCAACCTCAGGGATTGTCCCCTTTTTATTCCTTCCGGTGCTTCACCATCAAACTCCATATCAACTTCAAACCTGCCATTGGTGATAGTAGGATAAATATAAGTTATTTTCAAACGATAATCCTTACCGGCAAAGGTTGTAGTTGCGCTCAGGCCAGTTGAAATCCTGGGCAGGTAAAGCTCATCTATGGGCACCCTTACTTTATAGCTCCCCACTTTGTCGACCTGTCCTAACCTTTGACCGGGGTTAACGGCCTGTCCTTCAAACAGTGGCTGCGTAGATAGCTGGCCTTCGATAGGCGATTTGATGATCAGGTTATCCAATATCTGGCCTACACCTTCAAGGCTCTGCGTCATTCTTCTTTCGGAAGTGTTAAGCTGGCCAAGCTGCCTGATCCGCGAGATTGAATCATTTCTATAGCTGGCATAGGTGATATCCCTTCTCTTCAAATTGTATTCATAGTCAGCCTGGGTCTGCTCAAACTCCTGTTTGGAGATCAGCTTTTTGTCATACAACATCTTTTGCCTTTTGTACTGGGGCTCCAGTTTTTCTATCTGGTTTTCGATCAAAGCCAGGGTCTGCTGTTGCTGCAGGTCATTCTGCTCCAGTTGCAGTCTGGTCTGTCGAAGTCTGTTTATACTTTCATTCAGACTCGCTTCCTGGGTCAGCACGCTTAGTTCCCTGTTCAAGTTTGACAGTTCCACGATCAGGTCACCCTTTTCCAGCATGGCACCACTTTCCGCGTGTACTTTTTTAATAGTTCCACCTTCAATGGCATCCAGGTAAAAAGTAACACTTGGCTCCACGGTACCAGTCTGAGGTATAAACTCCTGGAAAACACCACGCTTCACATTCGCAATGGTCAGTTTTTCTTTTTCTACGTTCAGGCGTGATCTTCTATCGGCAAAAAACAGTAAGTATGCCATAAATCCCACCACGGCTACTGCACCAAGTATGGTTGCAATGCGTTTAAAAGTCCAGGTCTTCTTTTTAATTTTTCTATCCATTTCGGAGTATCGGTTACATCGGTTTCTTCAATATCGAAATAGCATTTGCCAACAAGTGTGCCAAATCAATATCCGAAGTGTAAAACGGCCTCAGTTGATTTTTAGCAGTCCGCTAACGTTCATTCATGAACGTGACCGTCCGCCACCGAACATTTTCATCCGCACTGTTTAGGATGGTTGATTTTTTTTATTTAACATAAACCTTCCAAATAAACAGATTAACACTTATTACGGTAAATAAGACTTTTCAGCACCATAAACGGTATCAACTTTGTCTGATACTGAGACGGTTAAAGCTCATAAATAAATACACATGGTAGAAAAGAACAGTAAAACAGGGAAGATCCTGATAGTAGACGACAACGAAGACCTGTTAAAAGCAGCTAAAATTTTCCTCAAAAGACATTTCCAGCAAGTAGACCTTGAGAAGAACCCGGAAGCCATACCTACACTGATCAACAATGAAAATTATGACGTAATCCTACTCGACATGAATTTCACCAAAGATGTAAGCAGTGGCAAGGAAGGCTATTACTGGCTGGAAAAGATCCTGGAAATAGACCCTTCAGCCGTAGTTGTACTGATCACCGCCTATGGCGATGTACAAATGGCGGTTAAGGCTATTAAAGCCGGCGCCACGGACTTTGTGCTCAAGCCCTGGGAAAATGAAAAGCTTTTGGCCACCCTGTTCTCTGCCATGCGACTGAGGGAAACCCGCCTGGAAGTAGAAGACCTTAAAACCAGGCAAAAAGAAATCAACCGCCAGATCAACAACAAATATCACGACATCATAGGCCAAAGTGCGGCCATCCATAAGGTATTTGAAACTATAGACCGGGTGGCTGCCACGGATGCTAATGTGCTTATACTTGGCGAAAACGGAACGGGAAAAGAACTGGTAGCCAGGGCCATTCACAAAAACTCAGGTCGCAAAGACCAGGTATTCGTCAATGTAGACCTGGGTTCGGTAAGTGAAACACTTTTTGAAAGCGAACTGTTTGGCCACAAAAAAGGTGCATTTACAGATGCCAAAGAAGACCGATCAGGCCGCTTTGAAGTGGCCAACGGCGGCACGCTTTTTCTTGATGAGATCGGTAACCTATCCATGCCCCTGCAAGCCAAGCTGCTGACCGTACTCCAAAACAGAAGGGTAAGCCGGGTGGGCTCTAACAAAGAAACCAACATTGACATACGCCTGGTGTGCGCGACTAACATGCCGCTGTATGAAATGGTCAAAGAGAACAAATTCAGGCAAGACCTGCTCTACAGGATCAACACCATTGAGATAGAGTTGCCACCTCTCAGAGAGCGGCTTGAGGATATCCCCTTACTGGCCACCCACTTTCTGGAGCACTACAGCAAAAAATACAACAAACAGGTAAGCAAGATCAGCGATGCTGCCATCAGCAGAATGCAAAAGCATAGCTGGCCGGGAAATATTCGAGAGATACAGCATGCCATAGAGCGTGCCGTGATCATGAGCAACTCTCAGGTGCTTCAACCCGAGGACTTTAACCTGAATGCCCAGCCCCAGGCTGCCGCAGACGGTGACAATGTAATGCTGGACCAGTTTAAACTGGAAGATGTAGAAAAAATACTGATCCGCAAGGTACTTAAAAAATACAATGGTAATATTACACAGGCAGCGTCTGAACTAGGGCTTACGCGCTCATCATTGTATCGCAGACTAGAGAAATATGGGCTTTAAAGATTTCCGGCTTCGTGTAGCATTCAGGGTAATCCTCATCGGGATCACTATGTCCTTATTTGTCTACTCGGCGCAATATGAGAAAATGATCATCACGGCCGGCCTGCTGGCAATCGTGATTATTTTTGAATTGTTTGAGCTTTATCGCTTCATATCCAGGACAAACCGGAAGCTTACCCGCTTTCTCGAATCTGTTAAATATTCAGACTTTGTGTCCGGATTCTCTGCCGACAACAAACTGGGGCAAAGCTTCAAAGACCTTAATCTCGCCTTCAACGAAGTGCTTGAGGCATTTAGAAAAGCGCGTGCGGAAAAAGAAGAGCACCTGCAATACCTCAACACCATTGTAGAGCATGTGAGTACCGGCCTGATGTCTTTTGATGATGAAGGCAATGTCGGTCTTATGAATGCCACTGCCAAGAAATTCCTGAAAGTCGACAGGCTCCGCAATATAGACGAACTGATAGAAAAGCAATCGAGGCTCTACAAAGCACTGTTTGATCTGCCACCGGGCAAAAGCACACTTTTCCGGATTGAGGGTGACATTCAACTGGCCATACATGCCACCGAGCTTATCCTGCGGGCTAAAAAGCTAAAGCTGGTTGCCTTGCAGAACATCCAGCCGGAACTCCAAAAGAAGGAGCTGGAAGCCTGGCAAAACTTAACCAAGGTGCTCCGGCATGAAATCATGAATTCGATCACGCCCATTGCCTCACTGACGTCAACAATGAAGGACATACTCATCGAAGACCTGAACGAAGTCAACGGCAAATATGAACTTAACGAGGAAGCCGTGGAAGACCTGCAGGATGGCCTGGGCACCATTGAAAGCAGAAGCCAGGGGCTTATCCGGTTCATAGACGCGTACAGGGACTACACATCCATACCGCTTCCTAAAATAAAGCCCATCAAGATCGCCCAACTCCTGGAGCACGTTTCTCAACTCATGAAAGTAGAGCTGCGACGCGCCAAAATAGACTTCTCCTGCGAAATGAGCCATCCGGAACTGGAACTCAATATAGACGAAGAACTGATCGAGCAGGTACTGATCAATCTATTGAAAAATGCTATTGAAGCAGTTGAAGAAACAGAAAATCCACGAATTGAACTCCACACACACACCAACCTGGAAGGCAGCACCAGAATAACTGTAACGGATAACGGTCAGGGAATAATAATGGAAGCCCTTGACCAGATATTCATCCCCTTCTACTCTACCAAAAAACGAGGATCAGGAATAGGACTAAGCCTCTCCAGGCAGATCATGCAGCTACACAATGGCACACTTACCGTGGAATCAGAGCCTGAAAAATTTACTACGTTTACATTGACTTTTTGAGGAGCAGTGAGATTTCTCAGGAGTTGATATTTCCATTATTGATCGAAGGATCGCTGCGCTAAACTTTAAGCCAGGCAAAGAGCAGGATATGTAAAATTAACCTGCTTATATGCAAAATTAACCTAATATATCATTACGAGGTATTATCTGGTTAAAATACAACATAAAGTAGCCAATTCCGCTGTAGTAAGCCTTACCTAATCCCGCTAAGTTTGTATCATAAGTTTTTGCAAATCAAAACACAACGGATATGAAAACATTAAAAACATCCATGGCAGCGGTCCTATTATTGACC
>NZ_SMLW01000566.1 GCF_009711405.1 Fulvivirga kasyanovii
ACCAAACTTTCGGAAGTTTAGTAAAGCCGCAATTTAGCCCTGTAAGCTGCCATTCTAAAGATAAATATACCGGCCAAAAAGTGTGTATTTGCAGGTGTCCGACCGCCTTAGTTTAAAGCATTAGAGGGGATTATAGGCAGTTTTGATAAACAGTGGACAATTCAAACAGTGAACTGCATGAGCCGAATAAAAAAGCTATTCGGCTCAAAAATTACTTTATTTTGAGCCGAATAAGTTGTACATTCGGCTCATGATGTACAATTGGCAGCACAAAAATTGGCCTGACTTCGAGTATAACGTTCCTGAATTGGAAACCAAATTATTGACATACGGGATTAAAAGTGGTCAAATAGAAGGGCTTATAACAGGGCTTCCAATGGATAGAAAGTATGATGCCATCATTGACTTCATGGTGTATGAAGCTCTAAAAACCTCAGAAATAGAGGGTGAATACTTGAGTCACGCAGATGTATATTCATCCATTAAAAAGAACCTGGGACTTAAACCTTCAAAAGAAAATATTACAGATGAACGTGCCAAAGGTATTGCTGAGCTAATTGTAACCTTAAATAAAACCTTTGAAAAGCCACTTTCTGAACCGATGCTTTTTAACTGGCATGCTACATTAATGAAGGGTTTCAGAAAGATTAATTCTGGTCAATGGCGGACTCATGCCGAGCCTATGCAGGTGGTATCCGGTACCATTGGTAAGGAAACTGTACATTTTGAAGCCCCTCCTTCTAAAAATGTACCGAACGAAATGAAAGCTTTCATTGATTGGTTCAATAGCACTGCACCCAACGGTAAAAATACGATTGGAAATCCTCTTGTCAGGTCTGCCATAACTCATTTGTATTTTGAATCCATTCACCCTTTTGAAGATGGAAATGGGCGGATTGGAAGGTTTCTGGTAGAAAAGGCACTGTACCAGGGCATGGGCAAACCACTGATTATCAGTTTGTCTAAAACCATAGAACAGGACAAACAGGCTTATTTTAATGCCTTAAAACAAGCACAACGGACGCTTAAAATTACCGACTGGATCAATTACTTCACCCAGGTTATTATTGATGCTCAGGAAGATGCACAAAAATTGATTTCATTTTCCATTAAAAAGACAGCATTCTTCGATCAACACAGGCAAACACTTAATAGCCGGCAACTTAAAGCGGTCTCAACTATGCTAAAATCAGGCCTTGAGGGGTTTAAAGGAGGCATGACCGCAAAAAAGTACATGTCTATTACACACACCTCCAAGGCCACCGCGACAAGAGACCTTCAAGAGCTTTTTGAATCCGGTGTTTTACTAAAAGAAGCAGGTGGCCGAAGCACACACTACCTACTTAATTTGTAGAGTTTACAATTTACAGTTCACTGTTCACCGTTTTCTGTTTACTGTTTACTGTTTACTGCTTTTAACCGTTTACCGCTTACCCTTCACCACCCAACACAAATCACCTCGGTCTTCAGACTTCAGCTCAGTCCATCGCTCACCAAAACCACCAAATCAAATCCTATCCAGTACCCTCTTCAAGCGATCCCTGACCTCTCCCGCTATACCTTCAAGGTCCTTGTTCCCGACGGCCTGCATCGAGGCTACGGGATCAACTACTGCTACGTCTATGGTGTCTACATCTTTCTGCTGTACGATGACATTGCAGGGCAGCATGGTGCCGATCTTGTCTTCGGCTTGCAGGGCTTTGTGTGCAAACTGAGGGTTGCATGCTCCCAATATCTTGTAAGGTCTGAAGTCCACGTCAATCTTCTTTTTGAGAGTATCCCTTACATCAATTTCAGTAAGTACGCCAAAGCCTTCCTCTTTTAAAGCCTCTGTCACTTTTTGAATGACCTCATCAAAATGGGCATGTTTGATTAATTTGTTGCTATAGTAACTCATAATTACCTCCGTTTTTAATGTAAAACTGCTTATATCACAACTTGTTTTTCCTCTTTAAGATTTTCCTCCTCCAAAGGGTTCTGCATACGCACCATGATCACTACTGCTGACAAAAAGGTAAGTATGCCTATGACCAGAACAGGCACAAGCATACCCAGCCAATCGGCCAGCAAACCTGTAACAATGGCCCCAATAGCATAACCCAGGTCGCGCCAGAACCTAAACACTCCAAGGCTCTGTGCCCTGTCGTACGGGTGGGTGAACGCTGCAATAGTGGCGAGGAATGTAGGGTAAACCAATGCCGTACCTAATCCCAGTCCTATAGCCAGCACAAGAAAGTGTGCGAAGCTGGTGGCCTGCATAAACAATAGTATGCTCACCGCTTGTAGCAGCATGCCTCCATAGAGCATGCGTTTCTTGTTCACATGGTCAGCCATTTTTCCTGTAAAGAGCTGGCCGATGCCCCACACCGCCGGATAGGCAGCAGTTATCACTCCTACCTGCTCCAGGTCGAACCCCCGGTAAGTCAATATCAAAGGCAGCAGCCCCCACATCATACCGTCATTGAGGTTGTTCACCAGACCGGCCTGTGTCACAGAGCCAAGATTCCTGTCTTTCCATGAAGTATCCGAAAACACATGCTCCAGCCGTTTCACCTGATTGCTTTCAGCTTCCTTTTTCACATGGTGATGGGTTTCCCTGACCAGGAAAATGCTGCCAAGCAACCCGGCAAAAGCAAGGCCGATGCCCAGATAAAACGGGTAAGGCCGTAAGCCATATTCCGATGCTATGTACCCCGTTAAGAATGCTACCACCGCTACCGCGAGGTACCCGGCAAATTCATTCAGCCCCATGGCAAGCCCGCGCTGCTTCTCGCCTGCTATATCTATTTTCATTACCACGGTACTGCTCCAGGCCAGTCCCTGATTAACCCCCAGCAGTATATTGGCAGCTATGATCCACTCCCAGTTTCCGGCGTACATGAGTATAAAAGGTACGGGAATACCTACCAGCCAACCGATAACCAGAAGTTTTTTCCTTCCCAGCCTGTTAGCCAACGCACCGGTAAAATAGTTGGAGACAGCTTTAAAAACACCAAACACAACTATAAAAGAGAGTATAGCCGTTTTTGCCGCTATATGGAATTCAACCTCTGCCAACCGGGGCAGTACACTACGCTCAAGCCCCACCATCCCTCCTACGAAAGCATTAATGACAACCAGAAGCAGAAACTGCAGCCAATTTTCTTTTAAACCAAGCTTCACGTGCTTAGTATTTCCCATTATTAAATCTATTTGCCCGTCTAAATCAAAATTACGGAATTATAAGGCTGCTTAAGTAACATTGGTTACATTTCAAGGCGTACAATATTGTAATTTTGTATAATGATTAATTAAAACCCTTATGATAAAAACAATATCTCTGATGATGATCACTACCAGCCTTTCCCTGGCTGGCTGCAAACAAAACTCAGAAAATGGAAAAGAAGAGATGAAATCTGTACAGCAGGCCGGTAAGATGGAGCGGGTGAATAGTGAAAGATTTGAAGCTTTGTTGCGTGAATATCCTGATGCCCAGCTCATAGATGTAAGAACTGCCCGGGAATATAACGGTGGTCACCTGGAAGATGCCATAAACATAGATTATAATTCACCTGCATTCAAAACCCAGATCAGTGAACTTAAAAAAGATAAACCCGTGTTTGTTTACTGCGCAGTAGGTGGCAGAAGTGCAGCAGCATCTTATATACTCAAAGACCAGGGTTTCACACACATAGTTGATCTGGAAGGTGGTATTACAGACTGGAAAAAGAGTGGAAAAAGCTTAAAACAGGACTAATTGAAATCATGAACTATCTACAACTCATTGCTGACTCTTACACAGGGTACGCCAACTACCTCTGGCAGGAGATCACCTCCCCTTCATGGCATAACTACTTCTACTGGCTTATCGCCGTGTCGCTGTTCTTTTTTGGTGTAGAGTGGTTCAGGCCGTGGCGCAAAGACCAGCCCCCTTTCCGCAAGGATTTCTGGCTGGACGTGTTCTACATGTTCTTTAATTTCTTCCTGTTTTCACTGATCATTTACAATGCCGCCTCTAATGTGGTAGTGCAGTTTTTCAATGACCTGCTGGCTTCCA
Organism: Fulvivirga kasyanovii; assembly: GCF_009711405.1. GTDB lineage: Bacteria > Bacteroidota > Bacteroidia > Cytophagales > Cyclobacteriaceae > Fulvivirga > Fulvivirga kasyanovii. Next base: position 4,037 of record NZ_SMLW01000566.1, read on the forward strand.
TTGGTATCACCAACCTGCTGGCATTTGAAGTGATGAGCTGGCCGGTATGGGCGCACCTGCTTATCGGGTTTGTTGTACGTGATTTTGTCCAGTGGTGGGTCCACAGGCTGCTACATAAAGTACCGGCATTGTGGGAGTTCCATAAAGTGCACCATTCGGTAGAGCAGATGGGTTTTGCCGCACATCTGCGTTTTCACTGGATGGAAAACATCGTCTATCGCACCATCGAATATATTCCTCTGGCTTTGATCGGTATCGGGTTAAGGGATTTTTTCATTATCCATATTTTCACCCTTGCTGTCGGGCATTTCAATCATTCCAATTTCAAATTGAACCTCGGGCCGCTAAAGTACATTTTCAACAACCCTCAAATGCACATCTGGCACCATGCCTATGACCTGCCAAAAGATAAGCCTTTGGGAGTAAATTTCGGCCTTACCCTCAGCATATGGGACTACCTTTTCAAAACGGATTACATTCCCTATGACGGTAAAGACATCAGGCTGGGCTTCCCGGGAATAGAGCAATTCCCTAAAGGCTTTGTAAAGCAGAACCTGCATGGCCTTACCAGAAGTAAAGCCTCCTCTGCCCCTCATGAGGCAGGTACAAAGGCAGCATTGCAGCCAATAGCTCCTGAAAAAGACAAACTGGCTACCTGATAATATACACGAGCGGGCATAGGAAGATTGAGGGCTAAAATCCTGAATAAGTATGAGCAAATTTTAAGCAAACCTTAAGAAAAAGCTTAAAAGAACTTAACTTATGCTCACGGATATTTGTACTATGAGAATTCTGATTGTAGAAGATGAGCCAGGAATAGCCAATTTCCTGAAACAGGGACTTGAAGAAGAGTCTTTTGCCGTAGATACTGCAGAGGAAGGACATAAAGGGCTCGAACTGGCCCTGTCTGGCGAATATGACCTGCTGCTGCTGGACTGGATGGTGCCGGGAGTCAGTGGCATTGAAATATGCCGGCAATTCAGAAAGACTTATAAAGAAACACCCATTATTTTCCTCACGGCTAAAGATACGGTTGAAGAAACCATTTTTGGGCTACAGGCCGGAGCTAATGACTACATCAGGAAACCTTTTCATTTTGATGAGCTTCTGGAGCGTATTAAAGTACAGCTACGTCCAAAATCAGGAGAACATCACCTGTTTACCCTTGGCAACATTACCCTAAACACAAATACTCACCAGGTTTTTAAAAATGATGAGGAGATAGTGCTAACCCAAAAGGAATTTGCGCTTCTGGAATACCTCATGCGCAACAAGGGCAAAGTTTGCCGGAGGACGAGGATTATAGAAAGCGTATGGGACATTCATTTTGAGTACAACACAGGTGTAATCGACGTTTATATCAATGCACTAAGAAAAAAGCTGAAGCTCGGCAAGGATGAGAATTACATTCAAACAGTAAGAGGAGTCGGATATATAGCCCGTGAGGTATGAAAACCACCTTTAAGAACAGAATAGCACTTTACTACATGATCGCAACGGCTATCGTAGTGGCGGTACTGTATGCTGTGTTGTATTTTACCGTTAAAGGCACCGTTTACCAAAACATTGACAGCACCCTCTCCTATGAGGCCAATAAACACACGAAGGAAATAAAATTTGTTGGGGATACCATATACTTTATCAACAAAGCCGAATGGGAAGAAAGAGAACACCGTGAAGCCCAGGTCAATCCTGTATTTATCCAGATCCTCAATGACAATGGCAGGCTTATGGACAAATCCCCAAACCTGAAAGAACAGCAACTGCCATTTTATCAATCCAGGTTTGGAGAGCATTTCGACACCAGGCTTAATAACAGAGCCATCCGGCAGGTGCAGCTTCCGGTCAGGCATAACGGTGCTACCAGGGGATATATCCTGGCTGCAGTATCACTGGAGCCTGCCCGCGAAATACTCAGAGACCTGAATTCTATTCTGCAAATCTCCTACCCCATGGTATTGATCGGGCTGTTTTTCATTTCCCGGTTCCTTGCCGGCAGAAGCATTATCCCGGTCAGGAGGATTACGGATACTTCCAGAAGGATCACGCAAAACAATTTAAAGGAACGCGTACCGCTTCCTGCCAATGAAGATGAGCTTTACGATATGGCAGACTCCATTAATGCACTGCTGGAACGCATCGAAAATGCCATGCAACGGGAAAGACAGTTTACCTCTGATGCCTCTCATGAGTTAAGGACACCCCTGTCGTCATTGCGGGGTACGCTGGAAGTTTTGATCCGGAAGCCCAGAACGCAGACTGAATATGAAGAAAAGATCAGATATAGCCTGACGGAAATTGACCGCATGACAGGTATACTCGAGCAATTGCTTCTGTTGGCCCGTTTTTATGACACACGCAAACCCAACCCCGAAGACCAGGTGGCGCTGATAGCACTCATCGATGAAATCCTTTCAAGGCAAACCCCGGCCATAGAGCAGAAAAAGTTAAAGATAAAATTTGATGCACCGGCTGAAGACACCATTGTGCCCAGGTATTATGCCAACCTCATTCTTGATAATGTAATCAACAACGCCATAAAATACTCTGACCCTCAGAAAGAAATCCATATCCACATCATTAAGTCGGGGGACAACGTCATATGCAAGGTAGAGGACCAGGGAATAGGCATTAAACAAGAGGATATAACCCACCTGTTCAATCCTTTTTTCAGGTCCGGCGCCTTGGACCATAAGCACATCTCAGGAACAGGCTTGGGGCTGTCAATTGCCCAAAAAGCCGCAGAAGCCATTAATGCCGAATTGTCTGTTGACAGCGAGTTGCAAAAAGGCACAACCGTCACTATAAAATTCAACCGGCAGTAAAGCAGCCACAATTATTCTTATTAACCACTCCAGGATTCATTCAAAATACCAATGTGTACCTTACTGGTTTGCCCTTAACCCAACCTTATAATACAAATTTTAAGCAAATTTTAAGAATAGGCTGAGAAAAGCCTTAGACGATGGGTAGCAACTTTGGTGTATCAATTAAAGGCTACAACATGTTAGAACGTATCATCAACTACAGTATCCATCACAAACTTATCATACTGCTTATTGTAGCAGGCATTACCGGCTTTGGTGTGTATTCGCTTATGAATATACCTATTGGTGCAGTGCCTGACATTACTAATAACCAGGTGCAGGTGATCACAACTTCTCGCAACCTTTCCACCCAGGATGTAGAGAAATTCCTGACGTACCCGGTAGAACTGGAGATGGCCAATCTGCCGGGCGTAAAAGAAATTCGCTCGGTTTCAAAGTTCGGACTTTCCGTAGTGACCATAGTTTTTGATGATGATATTGGCACTTATCTGCCACGGCAGCTTATAGCCGAAAAAATCAAAAATGCCGAAGGGAAAATACCGGCTGGCTTTGGGCAACCTTTTATGGGGCCGGTTTCTACAGGCTTGGGCGAGATCTACCAGTATGTTATTGATGTAGAACCTGAATACGCAGGTCAATATACCATCACCGACATACGGACTATTCAGGACTGGGTGGTGAAACGCCAGCTTTCAGGTATACCCGGCGTAGTGGAAGTTAATACCTGGGGCGGATACCTTAAACAATACGAAGTAGCGATCAATCCGGAGCGCCTCAAAGCCATGAAAGTCCCGTTAACTGACATATATGAAGCCATGGCAAAAAACAACAGCATTGCTGGTGGCGGGTATATAGAAAAAACCAATGAAAGCTATTTCATTCGGGGAGAAGGCCTCGTAAGCACTATCGAAGACATTGAAAATGTGGTGGTCACAACGCGAGACGGCGTACCGGTTTATATTAAGGATGTAGCCACTGTCGGGTTCGGACATGCCACACGCTTTGGGGCCATTACCGGTAATGGTGAAGGGGAAAAGGTATTGGGGCAGGTCATGATGCTCAAAGGGGCCAACTCCAAAGCGGTAATTGAGGCCGTGAAAGCACGGGTGAGTGAAATACAATCATCATTGCCTGAAGGTATTGTTATCAACCCTTTTCTGGAACGTAGCGAGCTGATTGGTAAAACCACCTTTACCATTGCAGAAAACCTGATCCTGGGGTGCCTGATCGTGATATTTGTGGTGGTGCTGCTCCTGGGCAACCTGCGGTCAGGGCTGGTGGTGGCTTCTGTCATTCCCCTGAGCCTGTTCTTTGCCTTATCGCTGATGTATATTTTTGGTGTAGATGCCAACCTGATGAGCCTGGGGGCCATCGATTTCGGGATCATTATCGATGGAGCGGTGATCATCGTAGAGTACATCGCTTATAAAATAACCAGCGAGAGAAACAAACTGCTGACACTCCCCCTCCATGAAAGAAGGAGCTTTATCGATAATATCACGTTCCAGGGAGCATCTAAAATGATGCACTCAGCAGTGTTCGGCCAGTTGATCATTATCATTGTTTTTATCCCGATCTTCTCACTGATCAATGTAGAAGGCAAAATGTTCAGGCCTATGGCATTGGTCTTTTCCTTTGCACTCATAGGTGCCATGATCCTTTGCTTTACCTATGTACCGGTTATGTCCTCCCTGTTCATCAAGCCATCGGCACAGCAAAAGACATCTATCTCATCAAGGCTCATTTCATTTCTCGAAAGAAAGTACGAGCCGGTTATTAAGTGGGCCCTGAGGCGGAAAGCTGCGGTATTGACCATGGCTGGCATACTTTTGATCGCCGTGGGCGTCCTGTTTAGCAAAATGGGCGGAGAGTTTGTACCCACACTGGATGAAGGCGATTTTGTGATCCAGCCGGTGCTGAAAACCGGAACCTCGCTAAGCAAAACCATTGAGATAACCACCCGGATAGAGCAGATACTCAAAAGGTTTCCCGAAGTAGACCAGGTGGTAAGCAGAATTGGCGCTGCGGAGGTACCCACAGACCCGATGTCTATGGAAGAAAGTGATGTGATCATCAAACTGAAGCCAAAAGGTGAATGGGTATCTGCTGAGAGCAAGGATGAACTGGCTGATAAGTTCAAAGAAGCACTTGCCGATATCCCGGGCATCGACTATGAGTTTACACAACCCATTGAAATGCGCTTTAATGAGCTTATCACAGGTGTACGTGCCGACCTGGCCATTAAGATCTTCGGTGAAGACCTGGATGTGCTTTACAAAAAAGCCCTGGAAGTACAGCGGGCCATTCAGCATGTAGAAGGCGCAGCGGACATTACGGTAGAAAAAATTGCCGGCCTGCCCCAGATGTCGGTCCGGTATGACCGGCAAAAAGTGGCCAAGTACGGACTGAACATAGCCGATCTCAACCAGATCATCACTACAGGTTTTGCCGGCTCTGCTGCAGGGACTGTATTTGAAGGCGAAAAGCAGTTTGACCTTGTACTCCGCTTTGATAAGGAACACAGAAAAGATATAGACAATATCAGTAAAGCCTCCATCCAAATGGCTGATGGCAGCCAGCTTCCACTTAGCGAGTTTGCCACAATTACCTATGCCAAAGGCCCCGCTAAAATATCGCGTGATAATACCAAGCGTAGAATTGTAGTCGGTGTAAACGTTCGGAACAGGGATTTGGAATCGGTGGTACAAGATGTGCAGGGAATCATTGGCAGTCAGATTAAAATGCCAACAGGATACACGGTAGAGTATGGCGGCCAGTTTGAAAACCTGAGAACAGCCAAAGAACGGCTGATGATAGCCGTCCCCATAGCCCTTTTGCTCATTTTCATATTGTTGTACTTCGCATTTGGCTCAGTAAAAGAAGCTTTGATGATCTACAGTGCCATACCTCTTGCTGCTGTCGGAGGTGTGCTGCTGCTCTATATCCGTGGCCTCCCTTTTAGCATCTCTGCCGGTGTTGGTTTCATAGCGTTGTTTGGTATTGCTGTACTTAATGGCATTGTGCTTATTGAGCACTTTAAAGAGCTAAAAGCGCACGGTATGCATGATATCAACAGACGTATCATTACCGGGACTAAACAACGTTTACGACCTGTACTACTCACTGCTTCGGCCGCAGCGTTAGGTTTTCTGCCTATGGCAATCTCCACCTCTGCCGGGGCCGAAGTACAGCGGCCCCTGGCTACTGTAGTAGTGGGTGGCCTGATCACGGCAACGGTACTTACGCTTGTAGTTCTGCCAGTGCTATACGCCATTTTTGACAGGAAGCCACAGAAATCACACATAAATGCACAACCCAGCCTGGTTGTACTGGTGCTGCTGATATTGCCATTTGCTGCCGGGGCACAAACACAGTCATTGACTTTAGATGAGGCCATACAGATCGCGCTAGAGAACAACAAAGGCCTGCAAGCTTCAGCCGAACGTATTGAGCAAAGCCAGCAGCTTACCGGCACTGCTTTTGATCCCGGCAAAACCGAACTCTACTATAGCTATGATGAAAACAACCTGGCAGAGAACGGGCTGCCTCTAAAAGTCTGGGGCATCAGCCAGTCCATACAGTTTCCCTCAGTGTATGGTGCAAAGAAAAATGTACAGGAGAACCAAATAAACCTGGCAAAACTACAATACGATCTGGATGCGGCAATGATCTCCAAAGAAGTATCCAAAGCATATTACAGAGTCATTTATTGGCAAAACGTAGTCAGCTACAATCAATATCTTGATAGTTTATATAGCCATTTTGCCCTGGCAGCCAATCGCAGGTTTGAATTGGGGGAAAGCAACTACCTTGAAAAGATCACTTCCGAAAGCAAGCAAAGAGCCATAAAACTCTCACTGCAACAGGGCCGGGAAGAAGTGAGCAAGGCATACCTGCAACTACAGCAGTGGATGCAGTCAGACTCGGCCTTTATCATCTCAGCCGTTGAAATGCCTCGCCTTGCCCCGGAGCTAAGCTCCCCGGCCGACGCAAACCACCCCGGCCTAAAGCTATACCGGGAGATGCAGCAGCTCTCGGGAAACTACCTGTCGGTAGAAAAGCGGCAGATGCTCCCTGACCTCAGAATTGAGGCTTTTCAGGGCACAAATAATGGTTTGAATGCCAAAACATACACCGGCTTCCAGGTGGGCATAGCAGTGCCTTTGTTTTACGGAAGTTATAGGTCACGCATTGCATCGGCACGTACAGAGGCCTCCATACGAGCGTCCGAAACTAAAAACTATAACATCAAACTCAATGCAAAATTTCAGTCTCTGGTTGCGGACCTGAGACAGTACCAAAATGCGCTGGACTACTACGACACTAATGGCAAAGCATTAGCGGAAGAGTTGATTACACATGCTTCCAGATCTTTTCAGGAAGGAGAGATAGACTTTTTGCAGTATGTCCAGCTTTTGGAGCAAGCCGGTGATATTGAAATGAACTACCTGGACAACCTGCTCAGGTACAACCACACCATACTTGAAGCCAACTATGTATTTTAAATTAAATCTGAAACTACTCAGGACATGAAACTTATAAAGATCAACGGAATATTTTTAGCAGGACTCATCACCATGATATCCTGTACTGCAAATGCCCCCGAAACGGAGGACATTTCAAAGAACACAGACACGGACAACACCATCACTTTGACCAAAGAGCAGTTTACCTCATCATTGATGGCAATGGATACTTTCAGCATCCATAGTTTTCCCCGCTCCGTGGCGGCCAATGGGACGATTGACGTACCTCCTGAAAATAAGGCTTCCATAAGCGCTTATTTTGGCGGCTATGTTAAAGAGATCAATCTACTTCCGGGACAACCTGTAAAACAAGGCCAGGTATTGTTCACATTGGAAAACCCGGAGTACATAAACATGCAAAAGGAATACCTGCAAGCCAAAAGCCTGTTGAGCTATCTCAAAGCGGATTACGAGCGCCAAAAAGAACTGGCCCGTGACAGGGTAACTTCTCAAAAGAATTTTCTGAAAGCAGAATCAGATTATAATGTTACGCTGGCCAATTACGAGTCTTTGAAGAAAAGCCTCAGCCTGATGAACATCAATACCAGCCTGCTTGATGAAAGTAACATCAGGTCAACGATTACGGTTACCGCGCCCATTTCCGGCTTCATCACCCGTGTAAATGCCGTCAAGGGTATGTTTTTAAACCCGGCAGATATTGCGGTATCGATCACCAATACTGAGCATTTGCACCTGGAACTAAGCATTTTTGAAAAGGACATACCTTCTGTCAGCGAAGGCCAGCCGGTTAAATTCAGGATCCAGGATGACAACAGAGAGCATATAGCCCATGTTCACCTGATCGGAAAAACAGTTGATATGACAAACAGGACCATATCCGTTCATGCCCATTTAGACGATGAAGCACAACAAACACTCACCCCGGGCATGTATGTTGAGGCCGAAATAATGACTTCAGCCCATCCGGCAGCAGCACTCCCTGAGGAAGCCGTGGTTAATATTGAAGAAAAGTCTTACGTATTGGTTAAAAAAGCAGGAAGTGATGGAAGCATAATCCTGGAAAAAAGAGAAGTGGAAACGGGCCTGAACCATCAAGGGTATATTGAGATCTCCAACAGCAAGGAATTTGCAGCAGGAAGTGAATTTTTGGTTAAAGGGGCATTCAATTTAATTGTGGAATAAAACTCTTACCCTAAGTACCGAACATCGGGCAGGAAATTACGTTGGCATAAGTTCAGTAACCTGAGTTTTATGTCACCAAAAGAACTAGTCACCCAATGGGTCAGGCTTTTCAACCAGGGCAGCGCTGCAAAATTGGCTGAGCTGTACCACACCGATGCGATCAACCATCAGGTAGCAGAGGAACCTGTCAATGGCCGGGAAGCCATAAAAAACATGTTTGAAAACGAGTTCGCCCATGCTGACATGCACTGCATAGTGGAAAATCTGTTTGAGGATGGCGAATGGGCTATCCTGGAATGGAAAGATCCTTTAGGCCTCAGAGGCTGTGGCTTTTTTCATGTCACAGACGGCAAAATCAAATTTCAGAGAGGGTATTGGGACAAGCTGTCATTTTTGCGACAGCAGGGTTTGCCCATCCCTAAAAAATAAAGGGCTGTACCAAAATCTTGATACAGCCCGGAAGTTTGTTTTGTTTAAAGGTAAATACTAGTACCCGGAAGTTACAAATTCAATACCCTTATCCAGTACTTCGTTCCAGGCCTCGCGTGTCTCCCTGTCAAACTTTTTATCGTGCTGGATAATTGCATTCAACAATGCACCCTTCCATAAAATATAAAAACGTGGCTCAATATTTAGCCTTGCACGGCTATGGCTCTCTTTGATCCTTCTCAGGCCTGACTGTCCTGCAAAGTTACCGGCAGCATACATGATCATTAAATTAAGGCCATGCCGCAATAGTTTATGCTGTTGCTCAAAATCCGTATGTTTAAACCTTTCCGCTACTTCATTGCTACTGGAAAGGAATTTCTGATAAAAAGTCTCAAGCATGTTACCATTATTGAGGCACCTTCCATAACTATTCTGTACAAGTGTGATTTTATCAGTCGTTGCAAGATTTTCCATCATGTGACTTATTTATGTGTTTTAGTTGTATCGTTTCACTTATTATCAACCCCAACGTATCCGGTCGCAAAGAACCTGTTTGTTTTTCTTATGCTTTGTAACTTCTGTTACAATGGCCAGTCCACCCTCCGGATCATCAGATCTGCCGCAAGTGGCGCAAGAGGCGCAATGATATTACACAATAAGTCATAAAAGGATGACTTACGACAGTAAAAACACTGATCAAAATCATTTATATTTTTTAGAGAATATTTTCGTATTTTATTCCTCCAATGTTATCCACCTTAACCCCATAAAACATGGCACAATTTGTTTCATATGACCCCAACGTCAAAGTAAACGGCCAAACCATCATGTCTGTAGTCAATGCTATGGAATTTGGCCAGGAAACAAGGCTCAATATTTTGAAAAAACACGGCCTTGTCAATATTAACGCCGAAGAGTGGTATGATCAGCAGAAGTGGCTGAATGCCTTTAAAGAAATCTATAACAATATAGGAGAGAACACACTTTATATCATAGGAAAGGCCATACCTGCAAACGCCAAGTTTCCTCCTGAGATAGATACCCTTGAAAAAGCCCTCAATGCCATAGATGTAGCCTATCACATGAACCATACAAAGGGAAAGATCGGCAATTACAAAGTCACCGAATTTGATGCGGAGAAACGGCAGGCGATAATGGTTTGTGACAACCCATACCCGAGTGATTTTGATCGTGGCATCATCACCACCATGCTCGTCCGCTTTAAGCCCAAAGACTCTACCAAATACAGCGTAACGCTGGATGACTCAAAAGGAAGCAGGCTGAAGGGCGGAGATAGCTGCACCTATATTATTAAATGGTAGCTGATCGGCTCTTCAGGTTTTCAAAACTTGTCACCTTAAATAACTCCGTAAAACACGCTGACCATTACGCTCTAGTGCCAGAAAAAGCTGTCATAAATCAGTTTATGCCACAGCTATGAGTCATTTTAAAGCTTAGCTGGCCTGCTTAACATTGTTTCTTACGTTTAAAAAAGTAAAAGCAATGCATGATATAACCAACATGAGGGAGCTGGTGGCTTACTACTTACGATTGATTTATGAAGCTGAAAGGGAACTCAGTCAAACTTTGCCTAAAATAAAAGATGAGATAAACTCACCGGCCTTGAAAGAATTTATAAGTGCCGAAGTTGATGAAAAGAAGAAACAACAAATGCGGCTGGAGATGCTTTTCGTTCTCCTGAAAGAAGAGCCCTCAGCCACTTGCAGCGATGATATAGTAAAGTACCTTATATCAACCAATAGTGTATTACGGGAAAAATATGGAAGTAATGAGGCATCTGATCATATGACAATAACCCTATATCAGGCTTTGATCAATTATATCGTCAACATTCATAAGGAGGCCATAAAATGCTCGGATGCTCTGGGTTATGATGTAGTTTCAAGAATGCTTAAAAGATCTTTAGAGGAAGAACGGAAACTCTCCCAAAAATTAGAGTATTTGGAAAAAGCATATGCCCCAAAAGAGCAGGACCCCTCACTATACCGATAGCGATTTATTGGAACAAACGTAAAACCTGTGGAGTAAATAGATTGGAAAGTAAAACAAGTAATGTAAAACTTGCCACTGAAAATCAGTAAACCGCGCTTATTGTTATATTATACGAGTTTGTCTGCTGCTTTTGCCGATTGCTATTAACAACTGTCTGTCAGCAAAGAGGTAAAAATTTAGGGGCTCCCCAGAAATTCCGCTTGATCCTGCATTTGCCGATTGCTATTAAAAAAAGAAGGCGGAACCTAATCCGCCTTCCGGATAACATAGTTTAGTGCCTTTTGAAGCAGTTATTCTATGTTACCTGCATAACCAAAACCTTCGATCAAGCGACTGCTTTTTATTACAATCATCGGACGGAATAGTTTCATGCCTGTTGAAGCATTTATGTCTACTATCCTGTTTACCTCAATCAGCAAGACTTTGACTATGTTTATAATATAAAGGTACTACCATCAATAGCCTTTTTCAGTGATCAGGATCATCAACTGCCAAGACCTTTATCATGCATGGATTTCTGCCATACAGGCAACATTAACTGGCATGATAAAAATCACCAACTACCCGCTCGTTTATCATTATTTAAGGAGCGCATAAGAGGTAATATTACCTTGAAAAAACACATCAACCATGGATAAGATATTTGAAGATAAAGTAGCCCTGGTCACCGGCGGGGCATTTGGTATTGGTAAAGCAACCGCAATAGCATTTGCGCAACGAGGAGCCAAAGTAGTGGTCGCCGACTGGATTGAAGACCTTGAAACGGTGGATACGATAAAAAAGGCTGGCGGTACGGCCTTGTTTGTAAAGTGCGATGTTTCTGATACGGGAGATGTTGCCTCAATGGTACATAAAACCATTGAGCAATTCGGCAGCCTGGATTATGCAGTGAACAATGCTGGTATTGAAGGCGAAACTGCACCTGCTCACGAATGCAGTGAAACGAACTGGGACAAGGTACTGGGAATCAACCTCAAAGGTGTATGGCTTTGCATGAAACATGAAATACCTATTATGCTTAACCAGGGTAAAGGTTCTATAGTAAATGTGGCTTCAATCGCAGGTTTGGTCGGATTTCCAGGACTTCCCGCGTATGTCGCCAGCAAGCATGCAGTAATAGGCCTTACAAAAACTGCCGCTCTGGAAAATGCCAAGCTGAACATCCGCATCAACGCTGTGTGCCCCGGAGTGATCAAAACACCCATGGTGGACCGCGTAACAGGAAAAGACAAAACCGTAGAAAAAGCCTACGAAGACATGGAACCCGTAGGACGTATGGGCCAACCCGAAGAAGTGGCCGAAGCTATCATATGGCTTTGTTCCGACGCCTCATCTTTCGTAACCGGCGAGTCCATGGCCGTAGATGGAGGGTGGATAGCAAGGTGATTAGTTTCAATAGGCAAACCAGTAGGCAATCGGCAAGAGCAGTTGGCAAATTGGTTCTTTTTAAGGAATTCGTAGCCAGTAATTGATGGAACTGTAAACAAGCAACCAGAAACCAGTAAGCCAGTAGGCAATCGGCAAAGGCAGTAGACAAATTTTGTGAACTAGAAACCAGAAAACCAGAGACTAGTACCCAGCAACCAGAAAACTCACCCCAGGCTCACATCCAATATCATCATAATGATGAAGCCGCCGATGAAGCCGAGGGCGGCGAGGTCGGTGTATTTGTCTCTTTGGGTTTCGGGTATTACTTCTTCTATTACCACGAAGATCATGGCTCCTGCGGCGAAGGACAGTGCGTAGGGTTGTATAGAGCGGATGGAAAGTACGAAAGCTGCCCCGGCTACCCCTGCTATCGGCTCTACTATGGCTGACATCTGCCCCCACCAAAAGCTTTTTAACCGGGTCAGGCCTTTTCTTCTCAGTGGAACTGCTACTGCCGTACCTTCCGGGAAATTTTGCAAACCTATGCCCAATGCCAAAGCGATCGCCCCGCCCAGTTCAGCCCCCTGTACATCGGAAGCAATGGCACCAAAGGCAATGCCTACAGCCAGGCCCTCGGGTATATTGTGCAATGTAATGGCCAACACCAGCAGCGCAGTACTCTCCCAACTGGTTTTGACCCCTTCTTTTTCAGTATCAGGAAAGTTGATATGAAGATGAGGCAGGATTTTATCCATACCATATAAAAACATAGCTCCGACAAAAAAGCCAACTGTAGCAGGCACCCATTGGGGAACACTCAGGTCTTTCGACATATCAATAGCCGGTGCCAGCAGGGACCAGAAGCTTGCCGCAACCATAACACCGCCGGTAAACCCAAGCATAGTATCCAGCACGCTCTGCTTCATATCCTTAACCAGAAAGATCATGGAAGCACCTGCTGCGGTCATCAGCCAGGTAAACACCGTAGCCACCAGCGCCGCATATAAGGGATCCAAACCTTCAAAAAAAGCAGTAATCGATTCCACAATATTTATTATTAAACCAGAATCCTTCTCCCTACTTAATGAAAAAAGTCCACAAAGTGTTTAACTTTCAGAATCTATAATTTAGAGGTTCAAACGTTCACTATTGATTGTTTTGGCTCATACTTTTACTATGTAGTGGTTAAGGTACAACCAATAACCAGTCGCCCAGAACACCAGAAACCAAAAAGCCAGTAACTAGAAAAGCCAGAAACTAGCAACCAGAACACCAGAAAATGAAAAACTTTACCATAACAGGCACTTATACCGACCTTTATCAGCTCACCATGGCCCAGGTTTATTACCTGACGGGAAAGAGCAATCAGGAGGCGGTATTTGATTATTTCTATAGAAAAAACCCATATGAAGGAGGCTATACGATCTTCGCCGGGCTGGGTACACTGTTGGAGGTACTACAGGACATCAGGTTCACCCAGGAGGACATTGAATACCTTAAACGAATTGGACTAAATACAGATTTTGCGGAAAGTCTTGCGGATTTTCAATTCAAGGGCACGGTGTACTCCGTAAAAGAAGGTGAAGTTATTTTTCCAAATGAGCCCATACTGCGATTGGAAGGCTCAATAGTAGAAGCTCAGATCGTAGAAACGCTCCTGCTCAATATACTTAATTTCCAGTCACTAATTGCTACCAAAGCTGCCCGTATCAGGTCAGTTTCTGGCGACAGGGTGCTGAGCGATTTCGGACTTCGAAGATCCCAGGGAACGGGAGGATACCACGCCACCAGGGCAGCATTTATTGGCGGTTTCAACTCTACCAGCAATGTGAAGGCTGCCCATGATTTCGGTATTCCGGCGGTGGGTACTATGGCACACTCCTTTATCCAAAGCTATGACGATGAGCTTTCCGCCTTTCGGGATTTTGCCCTCAACAGGCCGGACAACTGCATTTTGCTGGTCGACACCTACGATACGCTAAAATCAGGAGTGCCCAATGCCATTGAAGTAGCCAAAGAAATGAAAGCCCGCGGACAACGCCTGCTGGCCGTGCGACTGGATAGTGGTGACTTGGCCTATTTATCCAAGAAAGTAAGGAAGATGCTCGATGATGCAGGGTTTCAGGAGGTAAAGATCACTGCCTCCAACCAGCTTGACGAATGGGTGATCAAAAGTCTTGACGACCAGGGCGCCCCTATTGATATCTTTGGTATAGGCACCAGCCTGGTAACCGGAGCACCTGACGCTGCCCTGGATGGCGTATACAAGCTCTCCTACTCCAACGGCAAGCCCCGCATCAAGCTGTCTGAAAACCTCAAAAAACTTACGTTACCTGATAAGAAACAGGTACACCGGGTGATCAATGGTGACGGCCGCTTTTTCGGGGCTGATGTAGTACTTAAGGCCGATGAACACAATCCGGACATGATGTACCATCCGTCAGAACCTGATAAATCCTTAAGCCTGCAGGACATGAAACAGGAGCCTCTGCTCCATAAGGTAATGGAAAACGGACAAACTGTTACGCCCTACCCTTCCCTGCAAAGCATAGCTTCGTATTGCCAGGAGAGGCTGAGCCTGCTCCCTGACGAACACAAACGTTTTTACTACCCGCATGTTTATAAAGTGGGAATCAGTGAAACACTGTTGAAGGAAAGAAATGAGTTGAAAAACCAGTATAAAAAGTAAGCTACATGGATGCGTTGATGATCGTAGATATTCAAAATGATTTTACTCCCGGTGGTAGCCTCGCCGTACCTCAGGGCGATGAGATCATTCCTGTGGTTAACGAGCTTCAAAAATCATTTGAACTTGTAATAGCCACACAAGACTGGCATCCTCGGGAACACAAAAGCTTTGCAAGCAATCATCCCGGGAAAAAACCCTTCGAAACCACAACGCTTCAAGGGCTGGAGCAGATCCTATGGCCCGACCACTGCGTACAGGGCACTACAGGGGCTGAATTTCATGCCGGACTGCACCTAAATAAGGTAGAAGCCATATTCAGGAAAGGCATGGACACTGAAATAGACAGCTACAGTGGCTTTTACGACAACGGCCATAAAAAATCTACCGGCCTGGCCGGGTATTTAAGGGAAAGAAAGGTTAAAAATGTCTACATCTGCGGGCTGGCGGCTGATTTTTGTGTTTTTTACACTGCGAAGGACGCCCTGAAAGAAGGTTTTGGTACCTATATGATAGAAGATGCCACCAGGGCCATTGACCCGGCAGGGTTTTTAAAGGCAAAGGAAGAAATCAAAGCCCTGGGTGGAAAGGTGATTATGAGCAGTGATATCTGAACAGCGGATCAGTAACGAATAAAGAGTCACCAGCCGCCAGCTCCCCTACTTATGCCTGCTTAAGAATGCTTTTATTCTCCAACAAAGCGTTTAGATGTTGCGTCATGTCTTCTGTGCTTTTAAAATTGTGTTGATTGTAGATCCCTGCCAGCCCGTCCAGTTCTTCCATTTCGCGGTTATACGACTCTACTTTATCAGCAAAATTCAGTTGTTCCCGGTTGATCTGTCCGCATTTTAAAGCCGAATTAATGCGCTTACTGCACCGGCAAGCATTGGCTGTATTGTAAACACCGCAATGCGCATTTAAGAATGACCCCAGCAATTTCCTCGACAGTTCCACTCTTTTCCTGAAATTGTCGGGTTTTACTCCTGTTATTTTAGCCGCAACACTGCTTTTAATTTTTAATATACTGCCCAGAATGAAAGCCATGCGCAAATCCCGGTCCAGGCATTGCAACATCGCCAAAGTGCACCCCGTCTTTAGCTCTTCCTCCAGCAAGCTTTTGTCCGGCAGTGCATATTCCACCGGCCCTTTAAAAGTCTGCAGATCTGCAGCAAAAACATCAAACGAGGTAAGCTTCTTTTCCAGTGAGGTTGTTTTCAGGCTAATCAGGTAATTAGCAGCAATACGGTAAACCCATGTATTAAATTTGCTGTTGCCTTTAAACTTACTTAGGTTGGTGATCACCCTGATCAATATTTCCTGTGTGGCATCTTCTGCATCGGCACGCTCCCACAAAAAGCGAAGGGATAAATTAAAAACCAGCCCTTGCACCGACTTCACCAGAATGGTAAGGCTTTGTTTGTTCCCTTCCAGGCAAG
>NZ_SMLW01000189.1 GCF_009711405.1 Fulvivirga kasyanovii
AAACTCCATTTGCTGTCATCCGCCATGGAGTCCGCATCAGCGCTAAAATATTACTGATGTGAGAGATTTTTATTGAAAAAGATTCAACATGTTTCTTAAGATGTTTTTAAGATTACAGCCCGAAGTCTGTCCTCATGTTCATCTCCCCACTCACCAAATGCTTTAATAATGGGAATCAATGTTTTGCCAAAGTCTGTAAGACTATATTCCACCTTTGGTGGTACCTGAGGATATATAAGTTTATCAACAAGTTCATGTTCCACCAATTCTTTTAATTGTGCGGTCAGCACGCGTTTACTTGCCTCTGGTATCTTTCTTTGTAATTCACTTGGTCTTTGATACCCTTCGTTAATAAAATAAAGCAGGCGCATTTTCCATTTGCCAAACAGCACTTCACCGGTAAGATCTAACCCACAATTAATGTTTAATGGGATTTTCCTGTTTTTCATAGTACAAAGATACAAATAGCTATTATAGATAGAGGTGGTGATTTTTTTATCACTATATGAATCGATAATCGGTACTTGTATATGGGGCTGATATGACAAAATTTTGCGTTAAGAAACAAATTCAAATCCTATGGAAAACGAATTCAATTTTAACAATGAGTTAGCTGGTAAAATAGCGCTTGTAACCGGAGGTTCCAAGGGTGCAGGCAGGGCCATAGCAGAACGCCTATATATGGCGGGTGCTACTGTGATAATTACTGCCAGAAATAAGCCTGAAGATACTCCCTTTCATTTTATTTCTGCCGACCTGAGCGTAGCCAAAGGAACGGACAAAGTCGTAGAAGAAGTGATTTCTAATTATGGCAGACTGGATATTCTGGTTAACAGCTTAGGAGGCTCTGAGACACCAGGTGGTGGATTTGCTGCACTCAATGATGAGGATTGGGAGGAAACTATTCAAACCAACTTACTCGCACCGGTTAGGCTGGACAGAGGGTTTTTACCACAGATGATTGAGCGCAAAAGTGGGGTAATTATCCATATTGCTTCCATTCAGGGCAAGTTACCTTTATATGACTCTACCTTACCCTATGCAGCCGCAAAAGCAGGCCTGATCAACTACAGTAAAAACCTTTCTAACGAAGTTGCTTCAAAAGGTGTCCGGGTTTTGACCGTCTCTCCGGGGTGGATTATGACCAAATCTGCGGAAAGAATGATGGAAAGAATTGCTAATAGCTCAAAAACTACCGTGCAGGAAGCAACACAAAGTGTAATGAATGCTCTGGGAGGTATACCGCTTGGCAGACCTGCCAAACCGGAGGAAGTGGCGGAATTGGTTGGTTTCCTGGTATCACCACGAGCAGGATATTTAACAGGAACTGAATTTGTCATTGATGGCGGCACTATTCCAACTATTTAAATTGAAAAAACATGAACATACCAAAAGTTATAGAAACACTGATTAATGCGCAGAACAGCGGTGATAGTCAAATTTATGCTAATTGTTTTTCTGATGTAGCAATTGTTTCAGACGAAGGCAATACTTACACCGGAAGGATTGAAATCAAAGAATGGATAGAAAAAGCTCATAAAAAATATAACATGTTGATGGAGCCGGTTAAATTAGAAGAAACCGCAGTATCAAGTGTCCTGTCTGTAAAAGTAACGGGCACATTTCCCGGAAGTCCAGCTATTTTAAAATACCATATGAAAATTAAGAATGAACTTATTGATTCGTTAAAAATAACAGGTTGAAGTGATAGAGTGAGCTACATAGCTCACTTTTCAGACAAACTCCATTTGCTGTCATCCGCCATGGAG
>NZ_SMLW01000633.1 GCF_009711405.1 Fulvivirga kasyanovii
GAAAAGCAGACTTTTACTGCTTATGATTATGCTGTTGTAGGAAGTGGGATCGTTGGGCTTTCCACAGCTATCTCCATTAAAGAGAAGCAACCGGATGCTTCGGTGGTTGTTTTTGAGAGTGGCTTATTGCCCACTGGGGCAAGCACTAAAAATGCCGGTTTTGCTTGTTTTGGAAGCCTTACCGAACTGTTGGAAGATATTAAAATACTGGGTAAAGAAAAGGCCCTGGAGCTGGTTATGGAGCGATACCTGGGGCTGGTAAAACTCAGGGAGCGGTTGGGTGACCAAAATCTGGATTACCATAACCACGGTGGCTATGAACTCATTCGTGAGCAGGAACTGTACTGCATAGAGGAAATAGAAACCATAAACGATTTGCTCAAGGATGTGTTTGATAAAAAGCCATTTGAGGAGAATAAGTCCCTGATCAGTGAGTTTGGATTTAATGAGCAGGTTGTAAAATCTATGATCTATTCCAGGTATGAGGGGCAGATAGATACAGGTAAAATGATGAAGAGCCTGATCAATGTGGCTCAGAGGATGGAGATACGGATTCTGTCAGGTGCGAGTGTCAGCAAAATTGAGGACAATGGTAGTGATGTTGATATTGTTGTAGCTGACCAGACCTACGGCCATGTAAATTTCAAGGCAGGTTCTGTAGCGATCTGCACCAATGCTTTCACCAAAAAGTTTATTAATGACCTTGATCTCAACCCCGGTCGAGGTATTGTGTTGGTGACCAAACCCATTGAAAACCTTAAGTTCAAAGGGGTTTTCCATTGCGAAAAGGGCTACTATTACTTTAGGAACTACGGCAACAGGGTGATTTTCGGAGGAGGGAGAAACCTCGATTACAAAGCAGAAACAACCACGAGCTTTTCACTAAACGAGCAAATCAAAACCGAGCTGCTTCGTCAACTCGATGAAATTATATTACCGGATACGCCTTACGAGGTGGATTATTTCTGGGCAGGCATAATGGCTTTTGGCCAAAATAAGCAGCCTATATTAAAACAGCATTCCGATCATATCTACCTGGGTGTGAGGCTCGGTGGTATGGGAGTGGCCATTGGCAGCCGTATGGGCGAAAAACTTGCGGAAATGATGATCTGAATGCACTAAATCAAAATCTTTTTCTATCTTCGATGCTTTAACCTAAAACTAGCACATGGACAAAACATACAAGCAGCCTTCTTTAATTCTTTCTTTAATACCAATTTTCTTTCTGGTAATCCTTTTGGCCTCTAATGTTTACGTCTTCAGCGACAACGCTTCCTACGGTCCTAATCAGATGGCACTCATCTTTGCGGCAGCGTTCGCCGGTGTGCTTTCCCTCAAACTCAACTATTCATGGGATGAAATACTGGACGGTATTGTCAGCAGCATAAGTTCCGCCATGGGTGCTATTTTGATCTTATTAATGATCGGCTCCCTGGCAGGTACCTGGCTGATCAGTGGTGTGGTGCCGGCCATGATCTATTACGGGCTTGAAATCCTCAATCCTACGATATTCCTTTTCGCAGCTTGTATAGTAAGTGCGGTTGTTTCGCTGGCTACGGGCAGTTCGTGGTCTACATCTGCTACTATAGGTATAGCATTAATGGGCATTGGCCAGGCGCTGGGTATCCAGCCCGGTGTTATTGCCGGTGCGGTAATATCGGGAGCATACTTTGGAGATAAAATGTCGCCGCTTTCAGATACTACCAATCTGGCCCCTGCCATGGCCGGAACAGATCTTTTTACCCACATCAGGTACATGGCCATGACGACCGGGCCTTCTATTACTATCACCTTGATCATTTTCCTGATATGGGGTTTTAACATTGAGGGGAATACAGCTTTGGGCACAGTAAGCGACGTCCAGTCAGCTATAGCTTCCAAGTTTGAAATCAATTTATTCCTTTTTGTCGTGCCTGCCGTTGTAATTTTCCTGATCATTAAAAAAGTACCGGCCTTACCTGCACTATTAATAGGCACTTTATTGGCGGCTATATTTGCCCTTATTTTCCAGCCTCATATTGTACAGTCGGTTACCGGAGCCAGCGAGTTTAACCTGGTTTCTGCGTACGAAGGAGTAGTAAAAGCAATGTTCACCACGGTAAGTGTAGAAACAGGTGACAAAATGGTAGATACTTTATTGTCAGCAAGTGGCATGGAAGGCATGCTTCCTACCGTATGGCTGATAGTTTGCGCCATGATATTTGGAGGCATTATGGAGCGTAACGGTATGCTCAAAAGGCTGGCTCAATCTATTATCAAGCTTGCGCACTCCACTGGCTCATTGGTTGCTTCTACGGCCGGTACCTGTATCACATTCAACCTTACAGCTTCCGACCAGTATATCGCCATAGTGGTGCCCGGCAGAATGTTCAGACAAGAGTTTGAAGACAGAGGCCTGGCTCCAGAGAACCTGAGCCGGACCCTGGAAGATTCAGGAACAGTTACATCAGTGCTTATACCTTGGAATACATGCGGTGCTTATCAGTCTTCCGTGCTGGGAGTGGCTACCATGGCATATTTACCGTATTGCTTTTTTAATATATTGAGCCCTTTCATGACTATATTGTTTGCTTACGCGAATATTAAGATCCGCAAAGTGGACCAAACAGAAAAAAGAGTTTAAAACATGTATCCGGCCACGATCTCCAGTGAAGAAATTAATGAACTAGAACTTCAGCGATATGAAGGCAAGGTTCATATTATCGCCCAGCCTGATCAGGTAGCGGAGGTCATGCGCAAGATAGCCGGCGAAAAGGTGGTGGGCTTTGATACAGAAACCAAGCCGGCCTTTAAAAAAGGTGAATATAACCATGTATCTCTCATCCAGATAGCCACCTCAAAAGAAGTGTTCCTGATCAGGACCAACATTACAGGGCTTACCGATGAGCTTATCGTATTCCTGTCAAACAAAAAATTATTGAAGATCGGAGTTGCCCTGAGGGATGACATTAAAGACCTGAGAAAACTGAGGGAGTTTATGCCGGGGGGATTTGTGGAGCTTAATAAGCTGGTGAAAGAAATTGGTATTGAGAGCAACGGACTCAGAAAGCTGGCTGCAATCATATTGGGTTTCAGAATTTCAAAAAGCGCCCAGATTTCAAACTGGGAAAGCGAAAAACTAACGGATAAGCAAATCAACTACGCGGCTACAGATGCCTGGGTATGTATTGAAATGTACCACGAACTTGTAAGAAAAGGATACTTAAAATCCTCATAATTCTTCTTTATTTCCGTCATTCTTACATAAGAAATATTCCATCAAGTGGAATAATCTCCCAAAATGGAATTAATATTTATTATGGGAGTGCCTTAATTCAAGAATTAAGGGGTGTAAACAGTTTGGCATGGTAATTTGTTTAAATTAAAAAATTAAACATTAAACAAATTGAATAACAAACGCACCCTCCTCCTCCCCTTAATTATTGTCTTTACCGGCTTAGTTATCTCAGTACTTATTTACACAGGTCAGCAGACAACTTTATCAATAATTATTACAGTCTCAGCTTTTGCATTGCTGGGCTTTCTTGCCTTTCGAATGCTCAAAAGTAGTGAAGATGATAGAAAACGTTATGCCTCACAACTTGAAGCAGAAAATATACGAGTGAACAAAATGACCACCTTCGTAGAAACAATTGCTTCAGGAGACTACAAGGCAGATCTTCATTTAAATAAAGAAAATGACGAGCTGTTTCAAAAGCTTTTTAAAATGCAGGAAAAACTGCGCTCCACTGCCGATGAAGACCTTAAACGCAACTGGGTAAATACCGGCCTTGCCCGGTTTGGAGAAATACTGCGCAGTGAGAGCAACCTGCAAACGCTCTCAGATAATATTATTTGCAATCTGGTAAAGTACCTAAATGCCAATCAGGGTGGACTGTTTGTGATTGAAGAAAGTGGTAACGAGAAATATCTTGAGCTTAAGGCAGCTTATGCCTATGACAGAAAAAAATTCATTAACAAAAGGATAAACCCCGGCCAGGGGTTAACCGGTCAATGTTGGTTGGAGGGTGATAAAATATTGATGACGGACATTCCCGAGTCGTATATCAGTATAACATCAGGCCTTGGAGAAGCTCTGCCCAGATGCATCCTGATCATGCCTTTGAAAGTTAATGATGAAATATATGGAGTTATTGAGATAGCATCATTTAAGGTGCTTGAACCATATGAAGTTGATTTCGTGGAAAAATTGGCGGAAAGTATAGCTTCCACTATTTCCAATGCTAAGGTCAATGCCACCACCAAAACCCTGTTGGAAGCCACTCAGCAGCAGACTGAAGAACTGAAAGCCCAGGAAGAAGAAATGCGCCAGAACATGGAAGAGTTACAGGCTACTCAGGAAGAGATGCAGCGGGTTTCTGCCGAGATGTCTGAACAGCTTCGGGTTATCAATGGTACGATTGCTACTGTAGAATTTGACCTGTCGGGCAATATTAAGGATGCCAATGACAATTTCCTTTCATTAATGGGATATAACAAGGAAGAAATCATTGACAGGCATCATAAAATATTTGTTACTACTGAGGAAGCTGACACTGAAGCCTATGCTAAGTTTTGGAAAGATCTTGGTGCAGGCCGATCCTTTGATGGAGAATTCAGAAGAATCAACAAAAAAGGTAATATCGTCTGGATAAAAGGAATGTACAGCCCTATGCTCGATAACTCCGGAAGGCCTGTGAAAGTGGTGAAGTTTGCCTATGATATTACTGATCAGAAAAAGCAGCAGGCTGAAGTAGAGCAAAGTTTGGAGGAGATTACAGCCACTCAGGAGGAGATGGAGCGGGTTTCCGCTGAGATGTCTGAACAGCTCCGTATTATCAATGGTACCATTGCTACTATAGAGTTCGATCTGTCAGGCAACATTACGGACGCTAATGACAACTTCCTGAAATTATTGGGCTATACCAGGGAAGAAGTCGTTGGTAAACACCATAAAATATTTGTTGCAAGAGAAGAAGTCGATACAGAATCATATGCAAGGTTCTGGAAGGAACTGTCTACCGGGAAATCCTTCGATGGGGAGTTCAGGAGAATAACTAAAAACGGGGATACTGTCTGGATAAAAGGAATGTACAGTCCAATACAGGATAACTCAGGAAAACCAGTAAAAGTGGTAAAATTTGCATATGATGTAACAGAACAGAAAAAGCAACAGGCTGAACTAGAACAAAGTTTGGAAGAGATAACTGCTACCCAGGAGGAAATGCAAAGGGTTACCAGTGAAATGTCTGAACAGCTTCGTGTAATCAACGCTACCATTGCCACTGTTGAATTTGACCTCTCCGGTAAGATCCTGCAGGCGAACGATAACTTCCTGGCACTTGTAGGTTATAACAAAAAGGAGATCATAGGTCAGCATCACCGGATTTTTGTAGATAAAGAAGAAAGTAAGTCCAAATCATACGCTAAATTCTGGGAAACACTGGCTGCTGGAAAATCTTTCAATGGTGAGTTTAAAAGGTTGACTAAGGATGGCCAGACCATTTGGATCAAGGGAATGTATAGTCCTGTCAGGAATGAAGCCAAAGAAGTGGTGAAAGTGGTGAAATTTGCCTATGACATCACCAGGGAAAAAGAGCAGCAAGAACAAATGGAACATCAAAAGGAGGAGCTTACGAGATTGAGAAAGGCAAACTAATCCACCCGAATCTGAATTGAATTGTGCAGGGGTATTCCAAAAATAGGAGTACCTTTTCCTGTTTTCACGCTCTCTTAGTCATCGGAATATTCCAGGCTTACCTCATGGCCTGTATCTATCAGCAACGTTACTTTTTCTTCAAGCTGATCAGTCATGCCTATTTTTATTTCTCCGGTCAACTGGCAATCTGCCTCAAAAACCTGATCGGTAATTTTTACCTCAAAATCGTTGATCAACCGCATGACCTCATTGGTAGTGTCGTAGCTATATCTGAGGTTTATGGTACGGGTAATATCTATTTTTTTGACCTGCACATTATTGAGGGCTTCTTCCGTGGACACTTTGTAGGCATTGATCAGTCCGCTCACACCTAACTTTGTGCCCCCGAAATACCGCACCACTACCACGAGTGTGTTGGTCAGTTGCTTAGAGTTGATCTGCCCCAATATTGGGTCTCCGGCAGAGTGGTTAGGCTCTCCATCATCGTTTGCCCTGTAAACTTCCCTGTCTGCGCCCAGTACATATGCGTAGCAGTGATGGCGGGCATCATAATATTTTTTCCTAAGCTCATCCAGCCGGTCTTTTATATCGTCCTCTGAGGTTACAGGATATGCAAAAGCCAGAAATTTACTTCCCTTCTCTTTGTAAAGCCCTTCGGCAGGGGCTGAAATCGTGAGGTAACTTTCTGCTTTTTTACTCATAGAATAGCTAATATTTCCTGATATGATATAAAAATAATGGCCAAAACCGCCAGTACCAAACCTGCCTGATTAAGCCTGGAAAACCTCTCTTTAAAAAAGGCTACTGAGAGACCTGCAGCAAAAATAATGATTCCCACATTGATCAGGGGATAAACTATGGCCCCGTCATTGCTAAATGCGGAAAGAGAGGTGATGAGAAAGTAGATGGAGAAATAGTTGACCACACCAAGTACCGCTCCACCTCCAAAGCTGATCAGTGACAGCTTTCTTCTGTTACTGATCAGCAGAAAAATACCGATAACCCCTGCCGAAGCAAAGATAAACATCGGAAAAACTGCTGATTCCCTTTCCGTAAGGAAATAATAGTTGGTATAGTTAATTGAGGAATCAATAAGGCCTCCAAAAATAAAAACCAGCAGTGGAAGAAATAGATCAAGCCCTTTCAGCTTGTTTGCCTCAATTTTTTTCTCCTTATAAGAGCTCATAAAAATAGCTGCCAGAGCCAGTACCATACCGGCATAGTTAAGCCAGGTGTAAGGTCGTGACTGGATGTCAAGCAAAAAAATACTGAAAAGCACCGGTATGATCAGCGACATTTTAGCGGAAATGGACGATACCGTCATGCTGAATTTTTGCGTAGTGATGGCCATCAGGTAAAATGTCCCAATAAAAATGCCTCCGAGCGCCAATGCAATCAGCACCCAGGGTTCATCAATGGTAATGTCTCCAAGTGCCGATCCATCTCCCATAAAAACCGCCCCGGTGATAACGCAAGTCACATAGTTGAAGACGATAGCCTGAAAGGTATCCATCTTAAATGTGGAAAATAATCTAAAGCAAATAAATATGCCCACATTCATTAGGACACAAAGTAAAATATCCAGCATTAGTCTAAAGTTTGGGGGCGCAAAATAAGATATTTTTTAACGTACTTGTAACCCCTCCTTAAAATTTGAGTCTAATTGATGCAACCTGCCCTGATAGTCCGGGTCTTTAGCTAAAATCTAATAACAATAACTATGATAAAGGCAAAAACCATATTAATCCTCCTTTTCTCATTTTCATGTATTTCATTATTTGCACAGCAGTCTGAAATACGAGAAGTGTCATCATTCAATCAATTGTCTTTCAGTACTGCAGGTAAAGTGTACCTGACACAAGGCTCTACGCAGAAAGTAGAACTGAAAGGATCAAGAGACGTACTTGAAAAAATAGAAACCGAAGTACGGGGCGGACGTCTGATTATTAAAAGGGAAAGTTCGGGCTGGTTTAGCTGGTCTGACGATGGTGACCTGGAGGTATATATTACCGTGCCCGAAATAGAAGAGCTAAATGTCTCAGGTTCTGGCAAAGTATATGGCAAGAATACCATAAAGACATCAGATATGGAAATCAGTGTCAGTGGCTCCGGTAGTGTTGATTTAAATACTACGGCAAGTGATCTGGATCTTTCCATTTCGGGGTCTGGGGAAATTTCACTTGAAGGTTCTGCCCGCTATGTGGATATTTCCATAAGCGGGTCAGGTAGTTTGGATGCCGAAGATTTGAAGTCCGATTCATATAAAATAAAAATATCAGGTTCGGGAAGTTGTAAAGTATTTGCAGAGAAATCCATCGATGCTTCGATCAGTGGGAGTGGTAGTGTTTACTACAAAGGAAACCCTTCAAATGTCAACAGCCATTCATCGGGAAGCGGTAAAGTGAGAAAAATTTAACTTTTCAGGTCAATAACTCAGAGTGTCAGGGGGTGCTATAAAGTTGGCACCCTCTTTTTATGTAGTAATAATCCCTGCACTATGGTGAACTGCGCCAGGATATAGGTGAACATGATCCAAAAACCTGCGATGGGAAGCGGTTCCATAAATTTATTGATAGCAAGAATGGAGTCCGACATCATGAACAGAACGGCACCGAAAAATATAAAACCAAAACTGGCTTGGGAGGTGTAACCGAAGCGGTTAAGCGCGAAAATGGCCATAGCAACGATTACACTGGCGTAAATAATAACGGGTACCATCAAATCCCCAAGTTTGGGCAACAGGACGTATACCAGTCCGCAGCCGGCCAGAACCAGTATGAATACGTAGCGGATCCTTTGGGTTGGGAGCAGGCCGTTTTCCTCTTCTTGCCACCGGGCTTTTTTGTACGTATAAATATAGATCAGGTGAGCTACAAGAAAAGACCCCAGCCCCAGCATAAAATAGAGTTCACCTCGATCCTGAAACATCAATACCACATCACCTATCCAGGAAAATAGCAGGGCCAACAGCCCAAAATTAAGTAGAGAGCTCTTCTCAGTGCTGGATACCGCAAAATATATCATCAAAAGCGGCATCAAAAATGGCTTAGAGTAGAACGCCAGGTCGGAATTTCCAATAATTTGAGAAGTAAGGTTTATCGCAGCAACTATGACAAACAGGATCAGGATAATTTTTCTCACTTTAATTAGTTGTTTGCTGTTTTCTTGCCAATTTAATCATTAGAAACAGAAACGCAATAATTGCAAAGAAGCCACCGGACCAGAAGGTGATCATAAAGTTTTCTGCTTTGTTGGCATAGATCCATCCCGAAAGCAGTGCGCCCATCATAATACCAAACTCAAGGGCGATGAAAACGGTGGCCATGGCCTTTCCGCGGTTCTCGTCTTTACAGAGGTCTGCAGTCCAGGCAAATATAGTAGGGGAGTTCATTCCCGTGCCCAGGCCAAAGAGTACTGCACCGGTAAGCAACATAAAAACACTGCCGGCTATACCCACCACAAACATTCCTGCAGCATAGAGTAAGGTGGCCACCAGAAGTACCCGCTCACGGCCATATCTGTCCGAGGCCTTACCCGCCAAAATACGCACCAACAATGATGATACTGTGAAAACCGTGAAAAATACTCCTTTGTTTTCCATCCCGAGATGTTTGCTCAGGTCTGGTACAATAGTCAGCACTATGCCGAAAGAAAACACCGTAAAGAACATCACAATGGAAGGGGCTATTACACTTGGGTCATAAATTTCATTGCGGTTTATTTTCAGGTGCTCTAACCTGAATTTCTCAGGCTTGGCCAACGTTTCCTTCATGCCTATCAGTACCAGGATGGAAAGGATGGCCAGTGCTGAAGAGGTGTAGAACATTACATCCATAGAGTACCACAGCTTAATCTGGCTCCCGATTGCAGGGCCACTTGCCATACCTATGGTGCCAAATACCCCTGAGATGCCCAGTGCTTCGCCACGTCTCTGATAAGGTACAATATCCGCAACATAAGCTACCGTGCCGGTAGGTTTAAACCCTGTTGAAAAACCATGTATAAAGCGTAAAGCAAAAAAACCGACAACTGTGGTGATCATAGGATAGACAAACCCGATCACAAAGCAGACAGCAGCTCCGATGATCATAACAGGGATCCGTCCTATCCTGTCGGTTAGTTTTCCGCTAAATGGCCTGGAAATTAATGCTGTAAGTGTAAATAAGGATATGATCAACCCCTTGTAATCCTCTCCGCCAAGGCTGGTCAGATAATCCGGCAGTTCCGGAATGATCATGTTAAAGCTGGCAAAAAATAAATAGGAGCTGATACATAAAAGCCAGAATTGTAAGGTGTAGGTCCGTTCTTTAGGGGAGTTAACTGCTTGTGCCTGCATGATGCCCGCAAAGCTAACCTAAAAATCAGGATTAGAGGGTAATACCGGGGCTCTAAATGATGAGTGGAGCCTATGTTAGGTTTCAGAGTTTAAAAGTATGGTTGTACGGCGTTAGTTCAAACACCCTTCTGTTGCCACTACTTGGATACTAATAACTTTAGCTTTGTTCCCAACTTTATTTGCCTGTTCTTTAATACCCACCAATTCCTCTACTATATATTCTTTATCTATAATTTCATAATCGGCAAAGCAAGCAATTCCATTTATATTAAGACGATATTCAATTCGATGACCAGCAGTTTTTTCGTATAAATAAAAATCACTATATTCTGTAATTACCGCAGTTACATAAAGGGAGTCGGAGTCGGAGTTGTTTATGAGGTCTATTAATGAAGAACCCGCTTTAATATGATCTGCAGTTTCAAAGGTACTGCTTTTTGTGCTGAGCAGGTTAATCGTTGAGTCTGAGTTAATACCTGCCAAAATCTTATTCTCATCACTTCCATAATACCTTCCATAAAAATAAAAACCATCAGCATTATGTAGTGTATCTGAAATAAACGGTATTGTCATGCTGTTCAATTGTTGACAGAGCTCTAATGAACCTATAGAATTATTTGTTATTATATTCTTCTGTCCGAAAGATTGAACAAAGAATGATGTAAAGAGCGTAATTCCAATTATAATTGATTTCATTGATTTGTGGAGATTCCCCGGTTGCATTACAGCTTCGGGAAATTAATTAAAGGTTTAATCAAAGGTGGTCCCAAGAGTCCTTTATTCCAAAGCTCCTTATAATTTGACCATATAGTCGAATATTTGGATGTTAAAGGACTGTTGGGATTACCTTATAAACTGGATAGAAACTTTACCTGGCCTTTTCCTTCTGCTGGCCCAGCAAAAATGCTTTGATGTAATCATCAAGGTCACCATCCAGCACGTTCTGCACATCTGTTCTTTCCACACCTGTACGGGCATCTTTGATCAGCTTGTAAGGATGAAGCACATAATTCCTGATCTGAGAACCGAAATCGATCTTCATCTTTGAGCTTTCAATTTTGTCGCGCTCAGCATTTCGCTTTTCTATCTCCATCTGGTATAAGCGCGATTTCAGCATCTTCATGGCTCGTTCCCTGTTAGCCAACTGCGAACGTTCCACCTGGCAGACAATAACAATACCCGTAGGCTTATGCGTGATCTGCACCTTGGTTTCCACCTTGTTCACGTTCTGCCCACCTGCACCACCAGACCTTGAAGTGTGGAATTCAATATCGGCAGGGTTGATCTCTATTTCGATCTCATCGTCCACGATAGGATAAACATATACAGAAGCAAATGAAGTATGGCGTCTGCCTCCCGAATCAAAGGGAGAGATACGCACCAGCCGGTGCACGCCTATTTCAGCTTTCAGGTTACCGTAAGCAAACTCGCCATCAAACTCAAGGGTGGCGGATTTTATGCCGGCTGTATCCCCGGGCTGGTAGTTGACCTGCTTCACATTATAGCCATGTGACTCGCCCCACATAATGTACATCCGGTTGAGGATGTCGGCCCAGTCCTGGCTTTCGGTTCCACCGGCACCCGGATTGATCTCCAGCATAGCGCCAAGCTGATCTTCTTCTCCACTCAGCATCTTCTTAAACTCGAGATCTTCTACAGCTTTCAGGGTTTTCTCATACTCACTGTTCATCTCTTCTTCAGCTACCTCGTCGGCTTCATAAAATTCGTTCAGGGTATCCAGGTCGTCGAGCAGTTGCTTTACCTCTTCAAAGCTGTCTGTCCACATTTTTTTGCTCCTGATCTCTTTAAGGGCTTTTTCAGCTTCATTGGGATCATCCCAGAAACCGGGCTGGGCGGTTACCAGCTCTTCTTCTTTTACTTCTTCTACTTTCTTATCGTAGTCAAAGATACCTCCTCAAGGCTTCTACTCGAGCCTTCAAGTCTTTCAACTCGTCTGTGGTCATGTCAAAATATTTATATAAATGATGTAAGGGCACAAAGCTAAATGAAAAATCGCGACTTTAGAAGCTTTTGCCGAAGTCGATAGTAAAGAGTGGTGTACAGCAGTCAAATCTCGCCTATTCTGATCCGGTATTTCTTGCCGAGCCTGACTTTTCGTTTTTTAAATATTGACAGCAGAACACCTCCGGCCACAATAGCGGCACCGATACTAACAGCTTTTTCCTCTATACCGGGTTCATCAGCAACAAAGGTTTTGTTTATTTGGGAAATGGCGGCAAAACCCGCCCCACCACGTGTCCCGATCCAGGAGAAAGTGTGTAGAAATCTTCCTTTTCCCCTGTCACGGACATCAATAAACTCAAT
Source organism: Fulvivirga kasyanovii (assembly GCF_009711405.1). GTDB lineage: Bacteria > Bacteroidota > Bacteroidia > Cytophagales > Cyclobacteriaceae > Fulvivirga > Fulvivirga kasyanovii. The sequence goes on from NZ_SMLW01000633.1 coordinate 12,300, forward strand.
CTCGTCAAGCAGTATTGTATTGTAATGAAAGCGGATGCGATCGGAGTATAAACCCTGGATGTAGCCTTTGTTCCAATACTTCTCGCCCTTAAGTTTAAAGCGGAGCATTTCACCTTCATGGAATTCGTAGGTGGAAGGCCTGCCGGGTTTACCTATAAGCAATTTATCCTGGGCAAGTGTCAAAGAAGGTATAAATACAACAAAAAACAGAAGTGGTTTGAGATTCATCCAAACTTTAAATTCCATAATGTCACATCAATAAAGCAATAATAATGAGTACCAGGATGATTATAAAAGGTATTAAAGAAACTCCGCCTTTCTTAGCCAGCAGTTCGAGCCTTTGCTCCTCGTCGCTGGTGGAGGAGAGAATTGCTTGAATAGATTTCTCTGCCCTTTTCAAATAAAAGTAATTGCCTGCAAAAGCCCATACCATACCAAATGCAAACGATGATACATAAAAAACTATTGTTTGAACAGACGCACTTACTGCAAAAAGGTCGTAAATCAATTCTTCTACAAAGCTGGACGCCATTATGATTAAAAAGATGACAGCCCCTTCTACCCATAGCTTACGGTAAAAGAACCAAATAAAGCCTATAAAAAACGGAGCGATATTAAAGGTGAACTTGTTACCGTCAAGGTATGCCTGGTATTTTTCAGTATAATATGCTGTCTGTTTTCCAAAATACGCCTCCAGGTATTTTTCATCCGGCATAGCGCTTTCAGACAGGTAATTCTCGTCAATTACGTCACTCATTTAAAAAAAAATGAAGTTTATAAAAGGTAAAAACTATGCGTTCATTAATGTGCCGCAAATGCCACCGGCAATTAACAGGTAAACTCCTGACAAAATAAAAAACACTTTTGCTCTTTTAGCATCTTTTTTTCTAAAAACAATGCCAAGAATAAGAAAAAGCAGGGGAGGGCCAAATATAATGACCAGAATCATAATCATGAGTCCAAGCAGTGCATTATCGCTTACTTCCAGAAGTATCATATTTCCTGATTTTGAAGTTTTGTTAAATATTCTCTTTTCTCATCCCTGTAAAACAGGTTCATGGTTTCGAATGGGATGATCTTGTTGTCTTTATTGACGATATGCACGCACGATTTTTTAATGGCGCGTACATCAAAATTATGTGCATCCACAAACTGCATGATAATTACCCTGAACAGGTTATCATACCCCAGGGCAGGGGCATCAATCTGCGGCAGGCAACAGAGTATGGAATGAAGCTTTTCCGTGGCACCATCCACCGAATTTCCTGTACTGAATAACTCGATCATTTTGCCTTTCAAATGGTCGTCCTGCTCATAAACGATGGTGTTTTTGCTATTGTCCAGCAGGTCTGCCGGGTTTATGTACCGGGTTAAGGGAAATGCTTCACCGCCTAATTTCAAGGCATAGCCCATCACCAAGGCATCGGGATTGCAAGGCACAGGTATGAGATCATCAGCCTGAAAGGTATCGGTCTGCTCCAAAATTTTCCTCCTTACTTCTGTCAGTGTGATCCTGTCAGTCTCCGTATTAAAATTTTCAAGCCTGCCTGCAATTTGCGTTGGCTGAAATGTGACGCCTCGAACGCATCGCTGTTTTAAGGCAAACTCAATGGTTTTTCCTATCTCGTCATCATTGAGGTGCTTCTGAAGGGTGACCACCAGGGTTGTTGACAGGTTCAGTTCATTTAAATGATCTAAAGCCTGTTGCCTGATTTTCAGCAGCTCCGCTCCCCGCATGGCGCGCAGTACTTCCTCTCTGAAAGAATCAAACTGCAGATATACCTCAAAATCAGGAGCGTATGATACCAGCCTTTTTGCAAAGTCAAAATTTTTGGCAATTTCGATACCGTTTGTATTGACCATCAGGTGCTTGATGGGCAGTGTTTTGGCATAGTCGAGTATCTCAAAAAAATGAGGATGAATGGTAGGTTCCCCTCCGCTGATTTGCACTACATCAGGCTCCCTTTCATTTTCTACAATGGCATCCAGCATAGCCTTGACCTCATCCAGTGTCCGGTGCCTGCCATACCCGGGAGAGGAGCCTGCATAGCAGGTAGGACAGCTCAGGTTGCACCGGTCGGTAACCTCAACTACCGTAAGGCAGGAGTGCTGCTCATGGTCGGGACACAGCCCGCAATCATAAGGACAGCCATAATCGGTTGCCGTATTGAATTTATAAGGTGTCTCGGAAGGCTTGTTGTAGTTCCGTATATTTTTATAATACTCTACGTCATCCGCTATCAATACTTTGGAAGCACCGTGATCTCTGCAGCGTTTAAGCATATAGACATTCCCTTTTTCAAAAACGATTTTGGCATCTACCCTCTTCAGGCATTCAGGGCAGAGGCTGAGGGTAAAGTCATAATAAGTATATTTTCTAGTAGGCATATTTCAACAACTTAACAAAGGTACGGCGGTAGTAGACAAAGCATATAATGCATAACCACTGGATACTACTCAGCCCTAAGGTATAAAAGATATTAGGTTTAATGAACTCTATCAGAAACCGGAAACCGAAATATGAAAGCATAAACCATTGAAACAAAACACCACTTTCCAGCTTATCTTGCTTTGCTAACCGTGTGAAAACTATAAAAATTATGGCCAGATATAGAATTTCATAAAGTGCTATCGGGTGGCGGAGCATTCCGTCTCCAAGGTCCATGGCTGCGAAAAATGAGGTTTCCGTACCATAGGTAAATTCATTGGTCCCGGCCAGGAAGCAGCCAATTCTGCCAATGAAGATGCCCAGAATAATGGGAAGTGTAAATAAATCGCCCGAAGATCGCTTTTCACCTATCTTCCACTTAGCTATTTCTACCCCGAGCAATCCTCCGAAAAGTCCTCCCATTATAGTTTTTACATTCAACAGATGGATCAGTCCGTCCACAGAGTAATCAAATACAGGATTTTCCATAAACCCCATGATCCGGGAACCTGCCAGCGCACCAAGAGTGGCTCCCAATATGATCGTCAGTCTGGTTGATGATGAGAGGTGGTCACTGCTTTTTCTTCTTAAATACAAGTAATACCTGAAAGCCACAAAAAAAGCCAGGTACTCCAGAATCAGGTGAACATTAACAGAAACGCCGGCAACAGTCGGCTCAAATGGGATAGTCAAATGTTTGTTCTGTGGTTAAATTATTTCAATCGCGCATTCTAAAAATAGCTATAACAACTTTTGTAAGCAAGTACACCAGGAAGGGCTTATGTCTGTGTCTTTTTTTCATAACACTCCTATATCCCTCCATGTTGATCAGAATAAACTTTTAAACTAAATCTACACTTTATGAAACACTTAAAATTTTATTATTTGGTCGGCCTAAGCTGCGTTTTCCCATTTATATTAAGCTCATGCCAGGAGGAGGAAACCTTAGTAAAAGACCAGGAGGTGCAATTTAGCTTCGATGTGGTCAGTTCAGGGGCAAATGCCGGAAGAATGGGGGCCGTGGAAGAAGAGAATATCAGGTATGTATACCTGACCATTAAAGATGAGACCGGCAATGCTGTTTATGCATGGCACACGGCCGAATTGCACAAGTTTGGTTCTCATTATATCACCAGGCCGCTTCTTTTAAAGGAGGGTAACTATACTATAACCAACTATGCTATAATGGACAGCGCCCGTAACTTTGTATATGCCACCCCTCGTGAAGACAGGAATATATCCTACCTGGTTAAAGATCCCCTACCTATTGAGTTCACCGTGTCAAAAGATGATATCACTGAGGTAAAGCCGGAAGTGATACCTATTGATTTGAGCAGTGATCCGGATGATTTTGGTTATGCCTCCTTCGGTTTCGATCAGGTCGACATTGTACATGGATATATTGCAGTTTTCATAGAAGGCGCATATGACCGGTATATTCTGACAAATGCAGACCTGGAAATATATGCAAGAGATTGGCAGGAACCTGAGTATAACTTTATTAAGCAGCGCGGCTTGTACGAGAAAAACAATCTGGTCACTTTCTCTAGGGCATATAACCAGTACAAGCTTCGTATTAAAAGGCCCGGGTTTAAAACCTATGAGAATGTATTTTCCATTACCGAACTGGGGCACCTTTCACATCGTCCTCTGCAGGTTTATCTTCAAAAGGAGGAGTAAGTGCCAAACTTTTCGGGTGAAATTACAATAGAAAAGGCTGCTCCGAAAAGGGGCAGCCTTTAATTTATGGTCTTTCAAGCCGCTTATATTTTATGCAACCAGTTAAATTTATCCTCGGCTTTACCAAGCTTGATATCGTCAAGGGTTTTCAAAACTTTGTTTGAGAATTCCCTGTTTTCAACAGCCGGCAACTGATAGTCTGTGCCATCATACCCAATAAGCTCAATGTGAGCAATTGTCGCAGCAGTACCTGCACCAAAAGCTTCCTGGAGCCTTCCTTCTTTGGCGGCTGCTATTACTTCTGCTACCTCTACTTTTCTTTCCTCTACTTCGTAGCCCCAGTCACGAGCCAGGGTAAGTACACTGTCCCTGGTAATCCCTGGCAAAATAGTATCGCCCAATGCAGGGGTGATCAGTTTACCATCAATAACGAACATTACGTTCATTGTGCCTGACTCTTCGATATATTTATGCTCTTTGCCATCAGTCCATACCAGTTGGTCATAGCCTTTTTGCTGGGCAAGCATTGCAGGGTAGATAGCAGGGCCATAGTTACAGCCTGTTTTGCAGAAGCCGCTACCGCCTTCTACAGCTCTCACGAAATGGTTTTCTATTTTTACTTTTACCGGCTTCGCATAGTAAGCACCTACAGGACAGGTGATGATCATAAACTTAAAGTTCTGTGAAGGGCGTATTCCGATATAGTCATCATTTGAAAATACGAACGGACGGATGTAAAGCGACGTGCCGTCCACCTCAGGAACCCAGTCTCTATCAATATCCAGTAGCGTATTCAATGCATCAAAATAAATATTTTCAGGCAGCTCAGGCATACACATGCGAATGGCAGACTTGTTCAGTCGTTCAATATTCTTATCAGGCCTAAAGACAAATACATCGCCATTATTATGTTTATAAGCTTTCAAACCTTCAAAAATTGAAATCCCGTAATGCAACGCAGGGCTGGCAGGACTGATTTGCAATGGCTCATAAGGCTCGATTTTGAAGTTTTTCCATTGTCCATCGACATAATCAGCCATAAACTGGTGGTCGGAATAGGTTTTTCCAAACTGGATATTCTGAAAATCAACCTGGCCGATTTTAGATTGGGCAATCTTTCTAATGTCCATATTTTCTGTGGCAATCATAATTGTATTGTTATGTAACTAACACTCGTTAGGCTTCCGCAAAAGTAGTAAAATCTTTACAAGTTCAAAACGTGAAACCTGCTTTACATTCTTGGCTTCCAGGGTGTCTCCTCAGCATTCAGTTCTTTTGACATCTTCCGCGAAAGCACAAAAAGATAGTCCGAAAGCCTGTTGAGGTACTGTATGACCGTAGCATGTACAGGTTCATGGTCGTTCAAAGCTACTACCAGGCGCTCTGCCCTGCGGCAAACACATCTTGCCACATGGCAAAAGGAGACAGCAGTATGGCCACCCGGAAGAACAAAGCTCTTCATCGGCGGCAATTCATCCTCCATTTTATCTATTTCCTTTTCAAGAGATTCAATATCAGCATCTTGTAAGGCCGGTACTTTTACCTTGGTATTCCCGGGTTCAGTGGCCAGTATGGAGCCTATGGTGAAAAGCCGGTCCTGAACTTCTACAAGTACCTCTTTTCGTTTTGCATTTACTTCCTGGTCCCTAACCAGCCCAATATAAGAATTTAGTTCATCAATAGTACCATAGGCGTTGATCCTTTCGTGTGATTTTGACACCCTGGCACCTCCGAAAAGTGCTGTTGTACCTTTATCTCCTGTTTTTGTATATACCTTCATTCACTGTTTTGCTTACTGTCGTACTTCCTGACGAACCACATTTTGGTTGATCTCGTCAGTTTCTACCAGGCCATCGCGCAGTCTGATGATCCTATGGGCATAATGTGCGATATCATCCTCATGGGTAACCATGATGATCGTATTGCCGCGGTCATGAAGCTGCTGGAACAGGTCCATGATGTCATAAGATGTTTTGGAATCGAGGTTACCCGTAGGCTCATCAGCCAGAATAATACTTGGGCTGTTCACCAAAGCCCGTGCTATGGCTACCCGCTGGCGCTGACCGCCGGAAAGTTCATTAGGTTTGTGGTCGGCACGGTCTGCAAGTCCCACATTATTCAGGGCCTCCAATGCCATTTCCTCACGATCATACCGGTTATAGCCCGCATACACCAGAGGAAGTGCTACGTTTTCCAGAGAACTGGCACGGGGCAAAAGATTAAAGGTCTGGAATACAAACCCGATCTCCTTATTACGGATTTCAGCCAGCTCGTTTTCAGTCAGGTCACTTACATTATTGTTGTTAAGAATGTAACTGCCACTGGTGGGGGTGTCCAGGCAGCCTATGATGTTCATCAAGGTAGATTTCCCTGAGCCGGAAGGCCCCATAAAAGCAACATACTCTCCTTTATTTATTTCTATAGAGATTGACTTTAGTGCCTCTACTGTCTGATTACCCATTCGATAAACTTTCGAAATTTCGTGGGTTTCTATAATCTTTGTCATTGCGCTACTGGTGGTCTTGTCAAAAATAGGAAATATTGATATCAACCGCTAATTACGCAAGGTACTCTTCGTTAAGATATGTTTATTACTTAAACGGTCAATCCGGTGACTGAATGAATAACAGACTGGTTGTTTTAAGGTTAGCATCTTAAACCCTGAAGGAGCAAGGTTAGCTCTTGAACATTGGAAAGGGTGTAAACGGATGTTTAAGAATATGTTTAAACGACTTCTTTACCAGTGTCATATGGAAGCCATGATAGGGGAAAACACTGATAAGTTCCTCTGTAAGTTCCCGGGGCACACCAAAGCTTTTGATGCCTTTGGTCACATCAATCCAGTCTGCACGGCGGAAGCTCTCAATTAATAACTGGTGTTTGCCGGCATAGGCAGACCTTTTGTGATGCCAGAAAATCATCCCGGCTATGATCTTGGTGTCAGGATAGTTTTGAAGATACTCCTGCATGGCAAAAATGGACGGTTTGATATAGTCAAAGGTCTTGTCCGTCCATATACCAATATCATGAAAGGCCGCCGCATAAGCAAGCTGGCCTCTTACTTTCGAGTTCATATGCTCCGATTTCCTCACCATGTATAGCGCATAGTGAAATACCCGGTAGACATGATTCCTGTATTTTTGGAAATCATCTCCGAGATATTCAGCGTAATGCTCCAATACCTGCTCTATAACAGGCTCATTATAGGTGATCGGAAAGCTCTTCATGTAGCCGGCTCAAGTTCTGATTGTTCGAGAAACTGCAGGCAGGTTTTGACTACTTCTTCATCCTTCAAAATTCTGGTGTGTCCAAGCCCCTTTGTAGTAACCAAGCGTGCATCAGGATAAACGTTTAACAGGGCCTCAGGGTTTTCCAGGTCCACTTCCCGGTCATCCTCGTCGTATATCAGTAAAAGGTCTATTTTCCTGAGGCTCTGAGCAATATGTGTCGCTGTATATTCTTCAAAACGTTTGCCGAATTTTTTCATTACATACGCATCGAAGTACTCTTTACACCTATTTGAAGCTTTAAGCCTGTGAATAAACTCATCCACAATTTTATGTGCCAGGGTGGGCGAACTGATCATTACCAGTTTATGGGTTGGGATGCCGTCATTAATGGCAATCATGGCAGCCACGCCTCCCAGTGAGTGCCCCACAATCATTTCAAAGCCCCCGTACTTCGAGTGCAGATTTTCTATCATCCCGGCAAACTCCATAAGGTGCGATTTGTTACCCTCGGACTTGCCGTGGCCGGTGGCATCAAAACTGACAACCTGATAGCCGGAACTGTTAAAATCTTCCACAAACTTTCTGAATTGTGTTCCTCGGCCCATCCAGCCATGCACAAAAAGTATGGGCCTGCCTTCTCCCCACTCATATACCTGCACCTGTTTGCCCTCATAGTTGACTTTATAAGTATTAGCCTTTTGGGCCATTTCCACTTCCCCGTAAGGCATTTTGTATCTTACCGGAGTGAAAAATATCCGCACAAACCATCTCTTGGCCAGCCATGGAGCTATTTTTTCGACTTTTGGAAATAACCAGCCAACTATCCTTAAAGCAATCGGAGTTTTAATTTTCTTTTTCATGGGGAATTTTTTAGTAGTGAGGTGTTAGTATTGAGTGTGAGATGAGTCAGCCTGTTACAGTCTCATTGATCTCAGTGCTTTCCATTTGGTTCATTACGGTAGCGATTTCCTCGGGTGGGGAAACTACCTTTCTGGCCCTGAGGTCCAGCCACGCCCCTCTGTATATCAGCTCAGCCGCAACAGTGCCATCCTCTTTATAAACATAATGCTTGATCGTCCACTTTCTGCCTCCGGGAGAGAGTTCTATCAAATGGCAGTCGAGGGTTACTTTTTCGGAGAGCATTACCTCCCGTCGGAAGTCGGTCTGAGTACCGAATATAATCGGTCCTATGCCCAACTGCTGCAGCCTGTTGAAAGGTACACCATGATCATTGAAGAACCTTATTCGCGTCTGGTCCGCATAATCCAGGTATACGGTATGCCTCATGTGCATGTTAGGGTCTACATCAGACCATTTTACTTCAAATTGGGTTGTGTATTTCTTCATATTTCAAGACCGTTCGGTCTGTTTGTTGGTAAAAAATTTTTATTTACACAGGATCAGCCGCTTGTAAAACATGCGCTGATCTCATCAAGCACTATTTCAATATTTTTAAAAACTTCAATATCCGTAAACCTTAATAACCTGATATTGAAATGATCCAGATCTTTATGATCTTCAGGAGAAGGAGCTTGGCCGGCACCGTCCAGTTTTATGGCCAGCTTTTCTTCGGTGCAATAAAAATCTAGTACAAGGTCGCCAATACCATAATTGCGGCGAAAATCGCGGCCACCAAGCTGTCTTTCTTTTAAATAGCCCCAGAGGGTAGCTGCCGCCGGGGTTTGGTAGCTATTTTGCGGCCTCAATGCCGGCTGCCTGTCGGTGTTGGGAGAAGATTTTCCCAATACCAGTATTTTCTCACTGATATAATCCTTTAGATAATTGGCAGCCAGTTCAATACAAGCATAATTATCATTTACCCTGGACATGATGATTGCCCCTTCCAAAGTGGCAACAAAAAGTGTGGCCACCACTTTTATGTCCGTGTCAGGTTTAAATTCTCCAGCGTCTATTCCCTCTGCCAGTTTGATTTCCACATATTTTGTCAGCCCCTTCATGCCTTCCCTGGCCTTTGCTTTCAACTCGGGATGTGTATTGGTGGAGTCCATGGCTGTATTGAATATCGGGCAGCCCCCGCCTTTTACCATGGGATCATGGATGAGGGAAACAAATACATCGATCACTGAATTGAGCTTATCAAATGAGGTTTTGTCCTTATCCAGTCTTTCCCTGAATCTCTTTATGACCCTGTTGTAATTATAATTAAATGCCTCAATAGCAATCTCGTCTTTATTGCGGAAATGGTTGTAAATGCCACCCTTTTTTAACTTTGTGGCCTCCATGATGTGGCTCAGGGAGCAACCGTGGTATCCATAGGTATTAAACAGCTCTGCGGATTGCTGTATGATTCGTTCTCTTGTGGATAATTCTTTTAATTCCATGATTAATACCGACCGGTTGGTCTCAAAAGTAAGAAAAGATATATTCTAATGCAAACATGCCTGATTTTCATAATGCGTAGTTTATTTATAACTTGTTGACTTGATTAAACTTACCGGCACTTCATGCGAAAAATTATTTACTTTATCCTACTCTTCTCTTTTTTTACCATTAGTTGCTCTTCCGATGATGAGGGTGGCGTTCTTGCTGTAGAATGCACGGCCAACAGCCTGCCAAGGGGAAACCGTCTAATGGGCATGGATCTGCTGGATGAAACACCCTCCAGCGATTTTTCCAACAATTTTGCTCTGGCTCAGGAAGTGGGAATTGATTTTATTGGTGTCCACTTACAATGGACAACCCTGGAGCCACAGCCTATGACTTATGAAGACCCCTCAGGTGCCCTGGCACTTTTTAACGATTTCATTGAGGCCAATGATCTGAAGTTCTCACTGACCCTTCGCCCCATTGATCTCACGGGCAAGACAGTACCAGAAGACCTCGAAACCACAAGATTCAATAATCCTGAGCTTATCTCCCGGTTTAAGGCAGTAATTGATTTTGTATTTGCAAAGATCGATTACAAGAGGCTGACCTCACTACAGGTGGGCAATGAAATCGACGGTTACGATTACAGTAATGAGCATCCTGATTTTTGGAGTGACTATGGGGCATTTCTTTGGGAGATCAACAGCTATGCAAACACAAACTATCCGGGATTGAAAGTAGGGTTTACCGCTACCCATAAAGGTTTGACTCATGGGCCATTGAGCGATGCCGGTGTTTTTACGGCCCTGGCATCAGTTGTCGATGTGCTGGGCGTAACGTATTATCCTATTGATGCCGATTATGAAGTAGAGAGTCCAGAGGCCCCGGCTACTGATCTTGCTGCACTGGTATCTGCTTATAAGGATACTCCCATATACCTTCAGGAAGTAGGTTATCCTTCTGCCAGTGCTAATGCCAGTTCGGAAGAGATACAGGCTCAGTTTGTTTGTCAGTTTTTTCAGGCCTGGGATACCTACTCCGCCGAAATACCTTTGGTAAGCTGGGTGCGGCTACACGATGCCTCGTTGGATGGTGCCAAACAACTGGCCGGCCCTTATGGGCTTACTGAGAATGGATTTATAGAATTTTTAAGAACACTCGGCCTGAGGACTCACGATGGACAGGACAAGGCTGCTTTTACCATGCTGAAGGAGCAAACCCAAAACAGAGGCTGGTAGCTTAAATGAGTTATACTTTCAACTCGTAAGCTCTGTCAGTATAGCTGAAATCAGTGGTGTTGTAGGTGCGCTCCAGGTAATGGATGTGGTTATCATTGCTGACCAAAAGCACGGTAGAGCAGCGTGATCCGTAATCTGGGCTTTTAATGAACATAGGGGAGAGCATGCTTTCCCTTTCAAGGCCTACACCGGTATCCGGCAGCAAATGCTCAGGAGCTTTGATATCATCATAAAGCGCCTCAAACAGTTGCTCGGGCTCAATCTTTTCTCTTTTCAAAATCGACCGGAGCTTATTTAGCCCTTTATCTACTTTAGGCCATTGAGTATTAAGCAAAGCGTTGCTCAGGCCATGGTATCCGCTGGTGATGGGGTGTACGCCGGTTTTGTAATTGCCATAGTAATAAAGCTCATCCACCGTTCCGCAGATCAGGTTAAAACCGTTGTATAAGCTCCCTTTCTCTGAGATCTGTTGCAGATAGTCTTGGGCATGTTCTTCATTTTCAAGAAAATCAGATACCAGATGCCCCCGCGAAGGAGCATTTTGTTTGATGTTTTTCAGGTCACGATAGTTGGTAAGCATGCTGATCTTGCCCTGCCTGTTGATGCCCATCCAGGTGCCTCCGGCAGTTAAATCTTTGCCAGCCAGTATTGCAGGGTTGTCTTCCCAAAACGTTGCAGGTTCCGTTGGTCGGCTATAAAACTCATCGCGGTTGGCCGCTACCACCAGCTTATATTCAGGGTGTGTTTTGTATGCAAATAATATTAGGCACATAGACTTATGAGGATCATCATGAAAATTGATCTTTGTGGGTTAAAGTTCAAATAATTCCAATTGCTCCGGTAGCTGCCTGAATGACTTCCTGTGAAAGTCTGTAAGGCCATGGATTTTTATAGCATCACGATGGGCTGTGGTCGGGTAGCCCATATTACTTTGCCACTCATATTCCGGATGTTGTATGGCAAGTTCGCACATATATTCATCACGGTAAGTTTTGGCCAATATTGAGGCAGCAGCGATAGAGTAATACTTACCATCACCTTTGATGATGCATTCAAATGGGATCTCATTATGCGGTTTGTACCTGTTGCCATCAATAAGCAGTAGTTCCGGAATGCTTTTTAGTTGATCTACAGCCCGGTTCATAGCCAGGTAGGAGGCATTGAGGATATTTACCTTGTCAATTTCGTGATTATCCACGAAAGATACCGCCCAGCAAATGGCTTCCTTTTCAATTTCCAGTCTGAGAGTATCGCGTTTTTTTCTGGGCAACTGTTTGGAATCATTGAGTACCGGGTGTTTATAATCGCGGGGCAGGATAACCGCTGCCGCTACAACAGGCCCTGCCAGACAACCACGTCCTGCTTCATCGCATCCGGCTTCTAGCTTGTCATCTGAAAAAAATGGAAGGAGCATAACCACAAAAATAACTTTCCTTTTCAATTACTCAAGGATAATTGATAATTACCTCGATCCCTTAAAAGTTGCCCGGCTTTAAAAATTAAAAACAAACTCTGAATACCACCTTCGGATTTGATAGTTTTGCGGCATGGAAGAAATCAAAAATCCCTGGCAGACATTGTCTACGGAAGAGAAGTATGATAATCCCTGGATCAATGTGGAGGAGCATCAGATTATTAACCCTGGTGGTGGGAGAGGCATTTATGGTAAGGTGCATTTCAAGAACAAAGCCATAGGCATTATCCCGCTTGACGAGGAAGGCAACACCTGGATCGTAGGCCAGTACCGATACACACTGGATGAATATTCGTGGGAAATACCCGAAGGTGGAGGCCCTATGCATGAAGATCCATTGGGAGCTGCACAAAGAGAGCTGAAGGAAGAAACGGGGCTGACAGCAGCAAACTGGGAAATGATTATGAGGTTCCATACTTCCAACTCTGTGACAGATGAGGAGGGGCTTATATACCTGGCTACCGACCTTACTCCCGGGGAAAGGGAGCTCGAGGAATCCGAATCTGACCTTGTGCTTAAAAAACTTCCTTTCGAAGAGGTGCTGCGCATGGTGATGGATCAGGAAATAACGGACAGCATGAGCGTTGCCGGTATATTAAAAGTTGCCAGAATGAAAGGATACTGACATTTTTCCAAAACAAAAGATATTTACCTTCGTAAACCCTTAATTCCCGGAGGTGATCCTGATCACCTCAAAATAATTTTACAATCAGCCAGGCCTGTTTGACCAATATTTTTACCCGAGCTTATTTATAAAGAGAGGGTACGTGGTACTTTTTGGGTAACCTTAAAGTACACACCGTGCCACTGGAAATGTAATGACAAAACAAAACTACATAGAGCATCTCAAGAAGAATTTCTTTCTGGCCTATCCGGTTATGCTGAGCCAGTTGGGCCATATGATGGTCAATGTAGCGGATAGCGTTATGGTGGGGCAGCTTGGTGCTTTGCCTTTGGCGGGAGCTTCCCTGGCCAACGTTATTTTTCACCTGCTGCTGATGTTTGGTATAGGGGTGTCTTACGCAGTTACACCTCTGGTAGCTGCAGCAGATGGTGCTGACGACAAGAAAAAATCCGGGGAGCTGTTGAAGCATGCTCTGCTGATCAATACTATAACAGGCATTATCCTGTTTATCATAATTTCTGTAGGGGGTCGTGGGCTCTATTATTTAAACCAGCCCCAGGATGTTGTGGATATGGCTTTACCTTACCTCAATATTGTTACGCTGTCACTGATCCCACTTATGCTCTTTCAGACTTTCAGACAGTTTGCCGAAGGACTTTCCTACACCAAGCAGGCCATGATTATTGTTATTGGCTCTAACCTGGTCAATGTGGTACTCAACTACATTTTTATATATGGTAAACTGGGCATGGAGCCTATGGGCTTAAATGGAGCGGGATGGGCCTCGTTTATCGCAAGGGTTATTCTGGCGATCTGGATAGCTGTTTACATCTATATGGGGCACAACTTCAGGCCTTATCGCCCGGGGTTTGCCATTGGGCGGTACAGCAAAATGATGCTAAGAAAATTACTTAGTCTGGGGCTGCCCGCAGGCTTCCAGTTCATATTTGAAGTTGGAGCATTCGGGTTCGCAGTGATCATGATCGGCTGGATCGGTACTGAGGCACTTGCTGCCCACCAGATAGCCATCAATCTGGCAGCGATTAGCTATATGATGGCTTCCGGGTTATCTGCGGCAGCTACTGTGCGCGTAGGCAATCAGTTGGGGCAAAAGGACATTCCTTCACTGCGTGCAGCGGCCTTTACCATCTATGGGATGGTGGTAGTATTTATGGCATTCTGTGCCACTGTATTTATAACCGGAAGATACTTTCTGCCTTCTTTATATATTGACAATGCGGATGTTATACAAACTGCTTCTACACTCCTGATCATTGCTGGCTTCTTCCAGATTTCCGACGGTGTGCAAGTAGTAAGCCTGGGTGCCTTGCGCGGACTCGCAGATGTGAAAATACCTACAGCATTGACATTTATCGCCTATTGGGTACTGGCTTTGCCTTTAGGGTATTATCTTGGTTTTACGCTGGAAATGGGTGCCGAAGGGGTGTGGTATGGTCTTTTGATTGGCCTGTCTATCGTAGCTGTGGTTATGTTCTGGCGTTTCAATTTTCTTACAAAACGGTTGGCTGCTGCCGGCAGATAGTAAAGGGTCAGATGGAACTTCCGGGGAGACTCTAACTTTTCTCTTCTATGTTTGAAATGTAGAGTTGATAGCAGTTGGCAAACTTCGTATAGATAATGATATGTGCAGGTTATTGATTTGCAGTGGCCAGCTTCATATTGTATGTTTTAGTTTTTCAATCCATTTGCTTCACTGGTTTTTAGCATGATCCCATTCAAATGACTTCATAAAAGGAGAAAAACAGATTATATTGCGCTAACAATACTCAATTAATACTGTTAAATATAGTATCTTGTATCGTTATACATTGTACCTTTGTTGCAATGAATCAAAGTCAGGCCATAGCATTATATCAACCGTTGCTGCATCAAATCGCACTAAAAATGGTGGGATCGCTCGCCGATGCCGAAGATATTGTGCAGGACACTTTCCTGAAATGGCTGAGTACCAATACCGAAAAGATCGAAAATACTAGGGCTTACCTTATCAAGGCGGTGACCAATAACTGCATCAACCACCTCGAAGCTTTAAAGCGAAAAAAAGATGAGTGCCTGCAAAACCTGAACCCTTCCGAGCTGATCGACTGGTATAAGGAGAAAGAGTTTTTCCGGTTTGATATGGAAAACGAAATCTCGGCAGCACTGAATGTGATCCAAAAAAAGCTGGAGCCGCTCGAAAAAGGCATTTTTGTGTTAAGGGAGCTGTTTGATTTTGATTATGAAGAACTTCAGCACATTTTTGATAAGAAAAAAGATAACTGCAGACAGCTTTTTAGCCGGGCAAAGGGCAAGCTTTCAGAAGAAACCGGAAAGGTAAAAACAGATGTTGCCAATCATTCTATCATAGACAACTTCAAAAAGGCTTGTAATTTTGGCTCACCGGCCGACTTCATCAAAGAGGTGAAAAGGGAGATCAATCTAAAGCTGAACCATTCGCTGAGTTAATTACGGCTACAATTCACGGGAGTAAACAACTGCTCAAAAAAAATAAAATATTTTTTGTCACAAACTTCAGGCAGGCCTGTCTATATAAAGAAAGAGGTTGCCAGAAGTCTTCCTTAGCCATTCACTCCAATTGATTTGGATGTCCACATAGTTGCCGCTCCTTAGAGGGAGCTTCAAAATAGGGATTGGAATGTTGGTTGAACTTTTAGTGTTGCCTCTAAAAACCAATTGAATATTTTTAATAACAGGAAAACCCAATGGAAGTAATACTTATCTTTTTTATAGCGCACTGGTACTTGTCGCTCTTCTTTCAGACTTTCTTTTTACACAGGTATGCTGCACATAAAGCATTTACCATGAGTAAAACATGGGAGAAGGTATTCTTTGTACTCACCTGGATATTTCAGGGGTCAAACTACCTGAGTGCGTATGGCTATGGCATTATGCACCGCATGCACCATGCTTTTGCTGATACCCCCAATGACCCACACTCACCCAAATATGATGAGAGCCTGTTTAAAATGATGTGGAAGACGAAAACCATCTATTCGGGTATTACCAGCAAAACTATAAAGGTTGACGAGCGTTTTACGCGTGATATACCAGAATGGACAGCGTTCGATAAGTTTGCACGCTCATGGGTATCGCGCCTGATGTGGGGTGCCTTTTATGTATTTATGTACTGGCAGTTTGCCACAGTATGGTGGTTATGGCTGCTGCTTCCTATCCAATTCCTGATGTCGCCTGTTCATGGTGCTATCATCAATTGGTTCGCTCACAAATACGGCTATACCAACTTCAAAGTGGGTGACACCTCTAAAAATTTCCTGCCGGTTGATTTTCTTATGATGGGGGAAAGCTACCACAACAACCACCACAAGCATGGCGACCGCGCCAACTTTGGTGTAAGATGGCACGAGATTGACCCTACTTATCAGGTAATAAAACTACTAAACAAAGTAGGTATTATTAAACTGGTCAGGAATAAAGAAGTACAACTGACTGAAGTGAAAAAGGCTGCATAATAAAAGCCTGTCCTTAACAAGAAATCAGAACATCCGAAGTTTTCACAAGCTTCGGATGTTTTTTTATAGCCTATTTCTGAATATACTTCCAGACCACACCTTTATAGTGCGGCTTTCTTCCTTTGGCCACATCCAGAATGTGGTCATACTGAAATCCTGACCTCCTGGCTGCTTCTGCTATGCTTTCATAGGCCTTTACAAGGTCCCCTTTGCGATTATATCTGCCCACTTTCCTTCTGTTTCCGCCAATCTTTTTAAAAGTACTGCGGTCTGCATAAGAGAGATATGATAAGGTGCGATTGTTATCCGTCACACGTTTTTGCTTGACGGACATCGGTACCATTGTCAGGTTTTCAACCCGGTTGTTAAAACCATCATTGTCGATATTGATGACACACTGCTTAGGGTCCAGCTCACCCACAAAGGCCTGGTATACGATCCTCCTTACCTGCACATCGTAGCGCTTGTTTTCTTTGGAAAGCGCAGCCCTTAATGCATAGGTATGGTCTTTGGTGAATTTGTTAAAGTATTTATACACAGTCTGGCTCAGCACCTTGGAAGGCACCAGCAGAGGTTTTCCGCTTTTATGCTTTACATAACGGTCAAGAGATTTGATTCTACCGAGATTGGAAATGGCATAATAATCCTCAAATCCTTTGAGCGGACGCCACTCCTCTTCCGGCAAATCTTCAAGAGATTTAATTTGATACGGGTACAAGGTATAAGTCGGGTTTAGTTTACGATACGTAAACTTAAACCTCATAAATAAAAAATCATACGGTTAAGTGTAATTTTATGTGAAATTAGACCTTATGTGCCGTAAGATTTTGGAATTTTGGGTGGAATGAGGGTGAAGATACCGGATGTTGCAAAGGTTCTGGTGCTATGGTCTACAACTACGGACATCATTTTAAGACCTTCCTTATAATAACCCTTAAGCTCAGCAGAAACATATTAATAGGAGGATTAATGATATTGCCGCATGGCATTAACACAGTTTAACAAAATATACTTAAGCTTTTTAATAATGATGGCAATAAAATTACAATATATAGAAACAGAATTTAATTAATATTAGGAGTGATATGCTCGGGCAAATGATGAAAAGAAACACAATATTAACATTATTGATATTTTTAAATTGGTTTATCATCCATTCTTGCAGCATGATAAACACTGGAGAACCGTTACCGGGAAAGATAGTTGTTATGGACGCACAGAAAAAAGAATGTTCAATATATGAGGGATCAGATACTCCTAAATCATCTTTTAAATTAAAGAATGACGAGGCTGAATACAGTTGGGTGCAATGGTTGAATACAAAAGATGCTTTTATTGGTACGGTAGGAATTCCAGGATTAACAGCGATGGAATACAGGTGTAACATTGTACAGTTTGACCTATCGGGGAAAATTACGGGCAGAATTTATGAAGCAAAGAAAGGAGAACTTGCAGCACCAAGAAATTTGTCTTGGGATGACAAGTATCTGCTTTTTACAATTCAGCGAGAGGCCGACCCCATCAGGTATCCGTTTGAAGGTCTGGCACCGATGGTTTCCCTGGCAGTAGTGGATTTGGAGCAAAAGAAGGTTATTGTCAAATTAGACAGTGTTGGGCGGTTTCCAAATCTGAAAATAAACGAATCGCCCTGGCTCCATGAGGGCTACCAATTTGTTTACAGTATTGACGGAGGAACCAAATTTAAACTTGAAGAACAAGAAGAGCTTATCAACCCCGTGGAAACTACTGAAGGTATTTACCTTTTTGATATACTATCAGGTGAATATAAACTATTAGTTCCTGGCGGTCATTCCGCCATTGTCTCACCCACTAGTGATCAGATTGCTTATCAGAAGGATAATTCAATTAGGGTGCTTGATTTGAAAAATAATGTGGAAAAAACAATTTACAAGCGTGGTGCGAAAGAAACCTTACTTGGAATACACTGGACACCTGATGGAAAATAT
>NZ_SMLW01000630.1 GCF_009711405.1 Fulvivirga kasyanovii
ATGAAAACCCTGAAGGGATGTAATTTCTTCAGTTTGGAAGTATTACTGTTGTCAGTACTTCTGAACTGTTCAACTTTACCAAACTTCTGAAAGTTTAGTAAAGCCGCAGTTTAGCCCTGTTAGCTGTGGAACTAACAAATTTGTCTTACCAAAATAAAGTTAACCGCAAGGTCTTCGAAGAAGTACAGAGAGATATACCGCATTTCATCCTTCGAGAAAGTGGATGTGATCAGGATCGATACGGAGGCAGAGTTTGTCGCCGGGGCGGTAATATTCTTTTGAGTTTACTTTGAGGGGGATACCGCCTGCTTCTATCTCGAGTTCGTAAGTGTCACCTAAATAAGCAGAACTGGTGACTACCCCCTGCCCCGTTTTGGTTTGTGACTCACATATGCAAACCTTGCCGGGACGGAAACTGGCTTTTGTATGCTGATGGAGGGAATTGTTATTTCTTAGATCCGGAAATGCCTTAAAAAGATCGTCAGGAGCCAAGACGTTGACATTACCAAAGAGATAAGCGACATATTCATCTTTTGGCTTTTCATAAACCACCTGAGGTTCATCCATCTGTACAATTTTGCCGGCCCGCATAACAGCAATCTGATCGGAAAGGGACAGGGCATCTTTCACCTCATGGGTAACGAATATCAAAGTGTCTCCATCCTTACGGGCCTGCCTGATCACTTTATGCCGTATTTCATCTTTGAGCATGATATCGAGGCTGCTGAATGGCTCATCGAGCAAGAGCAGTGCAGGCTCTTCCGCCAAAGCTCTGGCCAGTGCAGCCCGCTGCTGTTGCCCTCCTGATAGCTGTACAGGTCTCTTATGCTCCAGCCCTTGTAGCCTGAAAAGGTCGACGAGGTAATTCAGCCTTTCATTTTGAAACTCATGAACGTATCCGCGTAGGTTATAGCCAATGTTTTCCAGAATGGTATGTTTAGGCATTAGCCTGAGGTCCTGCGCCAGCATCTTGATATCAGGGTGCCCGGGCACAAGGTTGTGCGAGGGGCCTGTAACTACTTCGTCAGCCAGCCTTACTTCCCCCGCATCCACATCTTCGAAACCACCTATGATCTTAAGCAATGTTGTTTTCCCAGATCCATTTTCACCCACTATAGAAAGTATCCCTCCTTCTTGCAGGTCAAGCGAAACATCATCTACAGCAGCAAGATTTTGTCCGGGGTATTTTCTGGACACATGGGTGAGTCTTAAAAATGGCATCCGCAAATATAAGATAACATTGCTTTAGTTAACCTCGCCTTCTCCTCCTCCGCAAAATCATTCTATTTCCGGACAGAATATAGCAATCAAAAAATATCAATTTTTTAACTATAAATTATTCATATTCTTTATATTAGAAGTCAGGCCAATTTCAACATTTGCCTCAAACAGTTTTTTTGTCTTACTAAAATATATTTGTCTATGGGCGGCGGTGGAGCACTTGATGCAATGAACAAATCCCTGAAACAAAACAGGGCAATGATGAATAGTGGGTCAGGTTTCGAAAAAAGAAAGAACTCCTTCTACTCTTCATCAGGAAACAAGCAAAAATGGGTCTTTAAAAAAGCCACTCCGGCACAGCTCCGGCGGATCAACGATAAAATGGTTGAGCTAAGACAGGCTGATATAAGACGAAAAGCCATCGTACTTGTACTGTCGGGCATCGTATCCATTGCGCTTATCTGGGCAGCGCTTACTTTCTTTGGTTTTTAAATTTTAGCAACAGCATTTTCTTCAGGATCAGGAGGAATTTCAGGAAGACACTAACGCTTCGTCTCTGCGCTTAACAGACCACTGTTAACAGCAATGGGTAGCTGGTTTTTATTGCCGATCCTCTTGTTCCCCAGGTTTTTAGCCTGGTATTTTCTTCCATTACAATTTAATTCTGTAATTTTACATACCGGACGGTCGGTTTTTTTTATTAATAAAATTTAGCATCTCATGAAAGAAAATATAACTACGCCTACTGAGAATCAGGAAAAAGGAAAATTCAAAACGTTAATTGTGGGAGCCGGTATTGCAGGGCTTACGTTAGCGGCTTTGCTTGAGCAGAGAGGGGAACGGCCGGTAATCATCGAAAAAGAGGATGAACACAGCTTTAACCACTCCGGGTACATGCTGGGGATGTTACCATTGGGTGGCCGTGTGCTGAACACACTCAATTTACGACAGACTTACCTGGAGCATAGTGTAAGCGTGCATAACTACACCCTCCACAACCAGAAAGGCGAAGCTGTAAACTCTTTCCCTACCGATCAGATCACCACTGAATATGGGGACTACCAAGGCATAAGCAGGCCTGAGTTTATGAATATACTTTTATCAGCGGTCAAATCTCCTATACACTTTAATACTACTGTCAAGTCGATATATTATTCCAACAAAAGGCCTCAGGTAACTTTTAACGATGGATCGGAAAGCGCTTATGACCTGGTAGTGATTGCTGACGGACTGCATTCATCCACACGTGACCTCCTGCTTGGCAGGCATGAATACAAATATTATGAAACCCGCTGGGGTGGATGGGTAACCTGGATAGATGCCATGCCTACGCTGGAGGGTGAATATAAAGAATACTGGATGCCCGGCAAGTTCATGGGGTTGTACCCCGTCAAAGATAAAATAGGTGTTTTTCTGGGTGGAGATACGAAAGCCATCACAAAAATCGGCCCTCGAAAATTGGCTAAACAGGCACGGAAGAGTCTCTCCAAAATATCACCAGAAGCATCTGCAGCCCTGGATGCTTTTGATACCAGTGAAGAAATGTTCTTCTGGGACTTTCACGACTGCCGTACCAAGACGTGGTGCAAGGGCAATGTAGCTTTGCTAGGAGATGCAGCTACAGGCTTCCTGCCTACTGCGGGTATCGGTGCTTCCATGGCTATGGACTCGGCCGCCGCACTTGACGATGAATTGTCGCGTGCTGATCATGACCATATTTCTTACGCGCTCAAACTTTATGAAGAAAGACAAAAGGGCCGGGTAGAAAAGGCACAGTCAGATTCACGGTTCCTGGGCAAACTGATGTTTATTAAATCTCCTTTATTGGCCGCCCTGCGCGATAAGGTAGTTGGCTTCTACTCTATGGATATGTTCCTCAAGGGCATAAAGAGTGTTATGGAGGGTAAATAGTTATTGGCTCCACTTTCATTATCTTTGAGCCAACTTTTATCTATTGAAAAATACCAAAGAACATATCATAGCAACTGCTCTCAAGCTATTCCTCAACCATGGCTACCGGGCCACCTCAATGGCTCAAATGGTTGAGGCCTCCGGAATGTCGAAGGGTGCATTTTATCATTATTTCAAAAACAAGGAAGATATCTATGACTCAGTCATCAACAGCTATTTTCTGAAATATATTGATGAAATAAACTGGCAGGAACTTGAAGGTTTATCTCTGCAAGAAACAAAAGCAGCCATGGCAGCATTTTATAAAAACTTCGTAAAACAAATCGGAGAACTTACAGATAAAGGTACTTCCAGGTATTTTTCATTATTCTTTGAGGCTTATCACCAGGTGCCGGTTTTTAAGGAGCAGATCAGGGGGTTTTACTCCCGGCTGGTGAGGATAATCGAGGATAAGATGGTAAAAGAGCTGTTTTACAACGAACAAAAGGCCCATTCAGAAGCCATTCATATCATTGCGCATTTTGAGGGACTGCTGTTCTGGTCGGCAGTATTCCCTGAAAAGGACACCTCCTTTTCATATGATTAAATAATGCACCTGCGTTGAAAGCTACTTCCCAATTTTCAACAATTAGTACCTATTTCTACATTTTTCAGCCCATAAGGTACATAACATAACGACCCTGATAACCGGCTCCTTTGCACATCTGTCGCATGAATTAGTATATTGTATATACTCTTGGTTGGCAAATAACAATGAAATATGCATCTGAAAAAATTATTGTTAGCGGCCTTCTATTTATATTTTGGTATACAAGTCTGTGCCGGTCAGCATAAAGAATTAAAGTTCAAAAGGTTCAACAGTGAATCGGGTTTATCCAGCAGCAAATCCACCTGTTTTGCTCAAACTCCTGATGGCTATTTATGGATTGGTACTGCTGATGGCTTAAACCGCTTCGACGGGCACTCCTTCAATACCTTCCGAAATGACCCTGACGATTCACTTTCTTTGAGTGATAATTACATAAGTACATTATTTGTAGATCATGAAGGAAAACTATGGATAGGCACACAAAACAATGGTCTGAGTGTATACGATGCAAAAACCGGAACATTTCATAATTACCGGTCAGAAATACACGATCCTTCCACACTCAGCAATCACTATATCACCAGTATCACGGAGGATGCGGATAAAAACCTCTGGGTAGGCACGATCATGGGGCTGAACCGGTATGACCGCAAGCAAGACAACTTCCATCGCTACTTTCATGAAATAACGGTAAGTATCTTTCAGCAGACTATTGACAGCCTGAGGAGCAAAGAAGTACCTTCTCAGGTTATTCAGGGGGTTTCCGGGTTGATTGGGGAGGAATTTCAAAATGAAAGGGCCTTGTTCAGAGCTCTTGAAGGGCAACTTACCGATGAGCAACTGGAAAGCTATAAGGTCAGCATCCTCAAATACTCGGGGCTGAAAGCTACGGCCGACCATATAAGGGTGCTTGAGGCTGATAGTATAGGCAATCTATGGATTGGCTATGACAAAGACGGCCTGGGCTACTTCAACCCCAAAACAAGCCGGTTAAGCACTTACCGGTATAACGCCAAAGACCCGTACGGCATTTGTAGCAATGAGATTTCAAGCCTGACCCTGGATGATGGGGGTTTGTGGGTAGGGTCAAGGGACGGCAGCTTGTGCTGGTTGCAACTTCCGTCAAATCAATTTACATATTATGAGCTACCCGGTACCTCCTCAAATATAGAGTCCATAAAAGTCGACAGCCGTGGTACGCTTTGGGTTGGTGATGGCTATGGCCTGTGCAGGTACGATAAGGCCCAGAAGAAGTTTTACCGCTATCAACACCAGGAAAATGACAAGTACAGCCTTTCCTCCACGGCAGTAAAGGCTATTTTCGAAGACAAGCACAACGACATTTGGATAGGCAGTACGCAAGGTGGCATTAACCTGACTTTGGGTAATATCCCCTTTACTCACCTCAAGCATTATCCTGAAGCCCCCGGATCACTCTCAAAAACCAGCGTGTCCAGTGTACTTGAGGATAGCAAAGGGAATATCTGGGTAGGCTATTATGCCATGGGCCTGGATATTTACAACCCGGTGAGTAAAGAAGTCACCCACATGGCACATGTTCCCGGAGTACCCGGCAGCCTGGGAAAGGGTACGGTATTCGAAATATTTGAAGACAGTAAAGGAAACATCTGGGTAGGTACCTACGAAGGTGGCCTGCAAATGTTTGATCCCGCAAGTAACAGTTTCACAACCTACAAACATGATCCTGCGAATCCTAAAACCATCAGTGGCAATGATGTGAGGGCTATTGCAGAAGCTGACGATGGTACGCTTTGGATAGCCGTTCATGGCCAGGGTGTAAGTGCATTTGACCGGAAAAAAAACATTTTCAAAAGTTATAAAGCCGATTATCTCGACTGGCAAAACTCTTTGTCCAATGACTGGGTATACACACTTTATATAGACAGTGACCAAAATGTATGGGTTGGCAGCGTGTTTGGTATAAGTGTCTTAATGCACGGAACCAGTCATTTCAAAAGCTACACCAAAGAGAACAGGAACCTGAGCCACAACAATGTCAGGGCCATTTTGGAAGACACCCAGGGTAATTTATGGATAGGTACTGATAACGGGCTTAACCTGTTCAACAGGGAAACCTCGAGGTTCTCCACCCTATTTTGCAAAGATGGCCTGCCCAACAACACCATCCATGGCATACTGGAAGATGCGCAGAGCCAATTATGGATAAGCACAAACCATGGCCTGTCCAAATTTGATCCCGGTAAAGGTTCATTTACCAACTATGATATTCTCGATGGCTTACAATCCAACGAATTTTTCCCCGGTGCATGTAGCAAAGGCCCATCAGGGACCTTTTATTTTGGGGGCATTAATGGCCTTACCCTCTTTCAGCCTGATCAGATCGAAGAAGATTCATCAGCTATCAACATCAAGCTTACAGGGCTAAACCTGTTTAACAGCCCTGTAAAACCAGGCCAGGCTCCTCTAAAAAATACCCTGGATCAAACCGACCACCTTCGACTAAAGCATGATCAGAACATGGTCACATTTGTATTCTCTGGACTGGAATTCAAAAACCCGGAAAAAATTCAATATGCCTACATGCTAGAGGGTTTCGATAATCAATGGAACTACATAGGGAACAAAAAGGAGGCTACTTATACCAACCTGGACCCGGGAGAATATACTTTTAAGGTAATGGCCGCTTCCGGCAACGGAGGCTGGCACAAAAATGTAAGGTCCCTGAAAGTAACGGTCCTTCATCCGGTTTGGCAAACCATACCTGCATACCTGCTCTACGGAGCCATATTTCTGGCACTGATATACTACTACAAACAGGTAGCTGTTGCCAAAGAAAGATTTAAAAACAAGGTGGAGCTACAAAAAATGGCGATGAAAAAGGCCCATGAAATTGACATGATGAAGCTTAATTTTTTCACGAGTATATCGCATGAATTCCGCACGCCGTTAACCCTGATCCTGGATCCTATCAACAGACTACTAACCCAAAGGAGCGGGATGTCAGATGCGGAGCAGGATAATCACTTTAAGATCCTAAGGTCAAATGCGCAAAAATTATTAAAGCTTGTCAACCAGGTGCTGGATATATCGGCTATCGACTCCGGCCAGGTCAGGCTTGCTACAGACAGGCATGATGTAGTAGAGTTTTGCCAGTCAATTATTGAAACCTTTTCTTTCTCTGCAAGCCTCCGTGAAATAGAGCTGCGATTTTCCTGCAATAAAGAATCTGAATATGCATTTTTTGATGCTGATATTCTTGAAAAAGCCATAACCAACCTGCTGTCTAATGCCCTTAAATTCACCCAAAAAACCGGCCGGGTTTCATTGCAAGTGTTACTGACTGACCAAAACAACCCGGAATGTCCTGATCATATTAAAACACCTTCCATTCAATGCCAGTTTATCAAATTGACTGTAGCTGACAACGGCCCGGGAATTGCAAAGGAACACCAGGCTAAAATATTTGAAAAGTTCTTTAAAGCCCAAAACCACAGGTCAGGATCTGGCATCGGGCTGGCGCTTACAAAACAATTGGTTGAGCATCATTACGGTGCCATAGAGGTGCAGAGCCAACAGGGCGAAGGCAGTAAATTCACAATATGGATCCCAGTGTCGCAGGAAAGATTTGCCCCCGGGGAAATTGTAAGGCAGCAGGGTTCGGACCAGTGTACCAGGGGAATATTTAACGAGGAAATATCCTGGAAAAATGGAGAGATAGCTAAGAGTGAACCGGTTTCCGGCCGACCGACCTTGCTGTTGGTTGAAGACAATGATGACCTGAGAAAATATGTAAAAATGCAGCTAAGGCATGAATACCTGGTATATGAAACCGATTCAGCAGAAAACGCACTTAAATTAGCTGCAGAATTAAACCCCGACCTGATCATTGCAGATGTAATGTTGCCGTGCATGAATGGCCTGGAGCTTTGTCACAAAATCAAAAGCAATACCTCCACCAGTCACCTGCCAGTGATATTACTTACCTCACGGGCCTCAAGCGAAAATGAACTGGAAGGATTTCAAACCGGAGCCAGTGACTACATCAGCAAACCCTTTGATGTGCTCCTGCTCAAAGCCAGGATCAAAAATGTTCTTGCCTTAAAACAGCCATTAAAAGATAAGCTGAACCACGATCCTGATTTTGAACCGCTGGATATAGTCCCACAAAGCCTGCAGGACAAAGGCTTCTTCCAGGAACTGGTCAAAACCATTCATGAGCATATAGCTGATGAAGGTTTCAGTCCCGAAAAGCTTGCGGACAAGATGAATTTAAGCCGGTCGCAGCTTTACAAGAAAGTCAAGGGACTTACGGGGCTTTCCGTGAGTATTCTTATCAGGAATATTCGTCTCAAAAAAGCCAGCAAACTCCTGAAAACACAGGACTTGAGTATCTCAGAGGTAGCCTATGAAGTGGGCTTCAGCGACCCGGGTTATTTCACCAAATGTTTTAAAGAAATGTACTCCTGTCCTCCGTCAGAATACCTGAACAGCCATTGATCAGCTTAAAAAAATCCGGGCAGCACGATGCTACAATAGTCCCAGTCATGAGACAATAATTATACCGGGACATGAGTACATGGAATTGATATTATAGTCGAAGTTGCTGACAGGCAAAGCTCCTAATTTCATTATCAGATAATTTTCAACTATAAACCTTATTCTATGATCAATGTAAGTAACATACGTACCGGCATTATTACGCTCTTGCTGCTGGTAGCGTATATTTTCCAATCAAATGCTCAGGATTATAATTATGCCGAAGCATTACAGAAGTCGATGTTCTTCTATGAGTGCCAGGAGTCAGGCGAATTGCTGCCTGACAACCGGGTAAACTGGCGGGGCAACTCTGCCCTTGATGATGGCGCAGACGTAGGCCACGATTTAACGGGTGGCTGGTACGATGCCGGTGACCACGTTAAGTTCAATTTCCCCATGGCTTTTTCTGCCACCGCATTGGCGTGGGGTGCCATTGATTTTGAAAGTGGCTATGTAACCGCCGGACAGATGCCATACATCAAAAGGAACCTGAGGTGGGTCAACGATTATTTTATCAAATGCCATACTGCTCCCAATGAGCTATGGGGGCAAGTGGGTAACGGTGGCCTCGACCATGCCTGGTGGGGTTCTGCCGAAATCATGCCTATGGAAAGGCCTGCTTACAAAATCGATGCATCTCAACCCGGCTCAGACCTGGCAGGAGAAACCGCAGCAGCCATGGCAGCGGCCAGCATAGTATTTCAGGATGATGACCCGGCATACAGTGCTACCTTGTTGGAACACGCCATACAACTATACAATTTCGCTGATAACTACAGAGGGATATACTCAGAATCCATTACGGATGCAGCAGGCTATTACCGATCTTTCAGTGGTTATAATGACGAACTCGTCTGGGGAGCCATCTGGCTGTATCGTGCTACAGGAGATGCCGCCTACCTGGCCAAGGCTGAGAACTACTATGCCAACCTAAGTACCGAGCCTCAGAGCACTATAAAATCATACAAATGGGGGCTTGCCTGGGATGACAAGTCTTATGGGTGCTATGCATTATTAGCCAAGCTCACTGGTAAAGCACAGTATAAAGCAGATGTAGAAAGGCACCTTGATTACTGGACTGACGGATACAATGGCCAAAGGATCAATTATACACCGGGTGGACTGGCTTACCTCGATGTCTGGGGCGCACTGCGATATGCCGCGAATACCAGTTTTCTGGCTTTGTATTATGCCCCTGACGCCACTTCTGCCTCCAAGGCCCAAAAGTACCGCGATTTCGCTCTGAGCCAGATCGACTACGCCCTGGGTGACAATCCCCGAAATAGCAGCTACGTTGTAGGCTTTGGAAATAACCCTTCTCAAAACCCGCACCACCGTACGGCACATGGAGCGTGGGCCAACAACCAGAATGGCCCTCCGGAGCAGACCCGCCATATTCTTTACGGTGCATTGGTAGGAGGACCCAATAATGATGACACCTATGAAGATGACCGCTCCAACTACATCAATAATGAGGTGGCCTGCGACTATAACTCCGGATTTTCCGGTGCCCTAGCAGCCCTTGTAGAAACCTATGGAGGGTCGCCCCTTCCAAACTTTCCTGTTCCGGAAACTCCTACAGGGGAATATCTAATTGAAGCCAAGCTCAATGCCCAGGGCAGTACTCATACAGAGTGGGCTGTATGGGCTCTTAATCACACGGCGTGGCCTACAAGAATACCGTCCGAGATCAAGTTCCGGCTTTTTGTAAATATCTCTGAGGGTATAGCCGCGGGTTACAGTGCTTCCGATTATGTCGTTTCTACCAATAATTCCAGTGTGGTAAGCCATACGCAACTGCTACCCTGGGATGTAAATCAGGATATTTACTACGCGGAAGTCACTTTCAATCCTGATATCAAAATATACCCTGCCGGTCAGGGAGAATCAAAAGAAGAGGCTCAAATGCGGATCAGGCTTCCCTATGAGGCTCCGGCATCTGCATGGGACCCTACCAATGACTGGTCGTTCCAGGGTGTAGATGGCACTTTGAAGGAAGTTCCCAACATACCCATGTATGTAGACGGTGAACTTGTATTTGGTGAAACTCCCGGGGATGGTTCCGGTGATATTCCGGTAACCGGTGTGAGTGTGACCCCAACAGCAGTCTCTCTTAACCTTAACCAGACTGCTCAATTGCAGGCCAGTGTATCTCCTTCCAATGCTACTAATAAAACCGTAAGCTGGTCGTCCAGCAATTCTGCCATTGCCTCAGTTAGTGCTAGTGGATTGGTAACCGGTTTGGCTGAAGGATCGGCAACTATTACAGTGACTACGGAAGATGGTGATTATACCGCTAGCAGCCAGGTAACAGTAACTACGGATACAACGCCTGACGAATATACGCTTTCCACTTCCATCAATGGTCAGGGAAGCATTCAGCTCAGTCCGGCAGGCGGGGTTTATGATGCCAATACGGAGGTTACGCTCACTGCTCTTCCTGTTGCTGGCTATGTATTCACCGGTTGGTCAGGAGACCTTAGTGGCACGGCTAACCCGGCTACCATCGTAATGACTACCAATAAAACCGTAACGGCTACCTTTGAAGAGGAGAGCGGTGGGAATACATGCGACTCTCCAACTCCGGTTTCATTACCATTTACCAAAGAAGGAGCAGGTGAATTCTGCTATAGCATATCAGGGGATATAAGCTATATCAATTCCTGGAATATGGAGAAGGTAGAGATCAATGGACAGGACTTTACGAACACCTGGTCTAACAGTCTGCCTGCCAAAGTGGATGGTCAGTATTTCGTGTACTACAAAGGTTCATTTCCATGGTCACACTTTGAGGCTGCGGCAGCACAAAGTTCTGCGGCGCGCCAGGGTACAAATGCCATGAATACAACTGAGGCAGGTCGCGACATGGTACTGGTTTACCCTAACCCATCTCCGGATGAAGTCACTGTTTATATTGCCGAACCTTCGTCGGTTTCGGGTATTTACATTTACAGTCCTTCAGGAGCGCTGGAGCATAAAATTGACCAGGATGCTGTAAAAGCAGAAAATCGTCTGGCCTTGGGCAAAGATGCAAAGGGTGTCTATATCATCAGGGTAGTAACTGACAAGGCAACTAACACTTTTAAAGTGATTAAACAATAATCAAACAACAACCCTGATCTCCTTTTTAAGGAGTTAGAAATCTGAACAGGACTTTTCCATACAGGGAAAGCCCTGTTTTTATAGTAGCCGTTTTAGTGCTACGTGCTGTTATAAGACTGATCAACAAGCTGTTGAAATTGAACGGCTACTATATCCTGCCGCTTCATCTATCCAATACTATCTTAACAATCACCTGCCTTACGCCAACCTTTCAAACTAATATAATACCAGTCAAAAGTTTTTCAAACTTACTTCTGGCACACATTCATGGGGCTTTGTATATTCAAGCCACACTAAAACATTTCATCATGCATAAAGGAGCATTTTATACCCTCATTTTAATACTCATATCGACTATGTCGTTTGCTCAGGAGACGGCAAAGTTTACAAGGCAGGACACGCTGAAAGGCTCCATTACTCCTGAACGTGAGTGGTGGAACCTTACTTATTATCATCTTGATGTAAAGGTTGACCCTGAAAACAAAATCATCAGTGGCAAAAATACTATACGCTACAAAGTACTTAAGCCCCATAACGTGATGCAGATTGACCTTCAGGAGCCAATGAAGATCACGAAAATCACGCAAAGTAATAAAGAGCTTAATTTTACAAGGGAAGGAAATGTATTTTGGGTAAAGCTGGTTGAGAAGCAGCACGAAGGCAGTGCCAACGAGGTAGTGGTGCATTTCGAAGGCTCACCAATAATAGCTAAAAACCCACCATGGGACGGCGGCCTTACGTGGCAAAAGGACAAGAATGGTAATCATTTCATTGCCAATGCCAACCAGGGAATTGGTGCCAGTGTGTGGTGGCCGTGCAAAGACCATCCTTACGATGAGGTGGAGAATATGAAAATCAGCGTTACCGTACCCGAAAACCTGATGGATGTATCCAACGGACGCCTGATTAAAGTAGATCATAACAAAAAGGAGCAAACCAAAACTTATCATTGGGAGGTCAACAATCCAATCAACAATTATGGCGTAAACATCAGCATCGGTGATTATGCACACTTTAGCGAAGTTTATGATGGGGAGAAGGGTAAACTGGATTGCAACTATTATGTGTTAAGCTATAATCTGGAAAAGGCCAAAGAGCAATTTAAGGACGCCAAACGCACATTGCAAGCTCTGGAGCATTGGTTTGGCCCCTATCCATTTTATGAAGATGGTTATAAATTAGTTGAAGTGCCCTATCTGGGCATGGAGCACCAAAGCGCGGTTACTTATGGCAATGGTTACAAAAACGGCTATAAAGGCAACGACCTGAGCGGTACGGGTTGGGGACTTACTTTTGACTTTATTATTATCCATGAGTCCGGTCATGAGTGGTTTGCCAACAACATTACAGACAAGGATGTTGCCGATATGTGGATCCATGAGTCATTTACTGCATATTCAGAAAATCTTTTCCTCAATTACCATAATGGCAAAGAGGCCAGTGCTGCCTATGTACTTGGTACAAGGTCGGCCATACAAAATGACAGGCCTATAATCGGGCACTACAATGTCAGCCACCATGGGTCGGGTGATATGTACTACAAAGGGGCCAATATGCTTCATACGCTAAGACAAATTGTGAATGATGATGAAAAATGGAGGAGCATTCTTCGTGGGTTAAATAAAGAGTTTTACCATCAGGTGGTAACCACACAACAGGTTGAAAACTACCTGAGCAAGCGTGTAGGCAGGGATATGTCTTCTTTCTTTGACCAATACCTGAGAAACACCAAAATACCAACATTGGAGTACAGAAAAAGGGACGGCAATCTGTTCTACCGATGGGGCAATGCTGTTTACGGCTTCAATATACCGGTAAAAGTCTATATCAACGGTGAGGAAAAATGGCTGGAGCCAACCACAACCTGGAACACGCTGGAAGGTTTGCCGGCAGATTTTGAGGTTAAGGTGGATCCTAATTTTTATGTGGGTGAGATGAATGTTATGGGCAGGTACAGTGAGGTAAAGCCGGAGAAATAAGTCGTACCAGGTGAGTGTTGTTCCTCCGGATGGGCGCCGAGTCCTCTGCGAGAGACTTGGCTGGGAAGTAGTAGAAATGAACGTACGAGAGACTGCTTAGAAGCAGTGACCAAAAGAGGCCATTTTAAACGGCCTCTTTTTTGTCAATTACTTTTTCCTTATCAGCCTCAATTTTGTTCCGGTCTGGGCTGGCAGGTCAACTTTAACTTCCATGCTGGTAACTTTTAGCTTCATTTCTTTAGCTCCTTTTAACAGGTAAACTTCCTCTACTCCATCCGGAAGTTTTATTTTTACTCCCTGCTTTAAGGGTGATTCAAGGGTGGCAAGCACTTCACGCTCATTCCATTTGAGCTCAGTAAGTGTAATTCTGTTTCTTAATGATATTCCCGTAATGCTCCCTGCTTTCCAATCTTCAGGCAATGCCGGAAGCAAATAAACTGAATTGTTATCTCCATTGTAAGCAAGCATATGTATGATCACTGCCGGAAGGCCGCCACTTATATCAGTATTCAGTAAGGCTCCAACATTGTGAAACGAGCCAAATCCGGTGGACCAGTACCGGCTGCTAAGCCAATTCACGGCTTCTTCTGCCTGCCCTGCCTCTCCCAGGTGTGCTGCACTAAGCCCTAACTGCACCAGCCCAAATGCCATTTCCCCTCCTCCTTCGTCTCTCCTGAACGCTAACTTCTTCTCAATCAGCTTAACTGCTCCTTTTCTTAACTTCTCATTTTCAATAATGTCCGCATCTCTGTGGTTATACAGGCTGTAGAGCTGAGAAACGTGCCTGTGGCGGTAATTATCTTCGAATCCTGGCCAGAGCCATTCCCTGAGTACTCCTTCCTGGTTTACTTCATACTCAGGCAGCTTGTCCAGCATTTCCTGCCACTTCTTTAACTGGCTTTTATCTTCTTTTAACACTTCACCGGCTTCAATGGCACTACGTAGCACTTGCCTGGCCAGCATTACATCCATAGTAGCATTAAGCGCTGCTTGCGAAGCATCATTAGCCGGGTTGTTTTCCGGTGAATATGAAGGGTTAAATACATATTGACCATCACGCCCTTCATACAGGAAGTCCTCATAAAACCAGGCAACCTCTTTCAGCCAGGGATAGGCATACCTTTTCAGATAGTCTCTGTCCAGCGTATAGCGGTAGTAATCATACATAATGTCTGCGGCCCAGGCAGCTCCTCCTGTCCAGAGCGTAAGGCACCAGGTCTCGTTAAAGTCTGTTGGCCAGCCTTTGGTGGTGGTGTGAGCCGGCAGGTTAATGCCTCTCGTACCGAACAGCTTTTCTGCATTTTCTTTATAGTCTTCCAGATATCGCTGATGGTACTGCACGTAGGACTGCATAAGCTCCGGCATATTGCCAGGCATTACTACAGACATGGCTGACGGAAGGTTACCATCATGGGTAAAGCTAGAAGACCAGGCAGGTGTCCATGTACCACTCCATATCCCCTGAAGATTGGGAGGGTTCATTCCTGTACTGCTTAAAATATTATATCGACCCGCATCAAACACCTTCTCTATTAAAGCCAGAGGCACATCACCTTCCTTGGCTTTCAGCAATATTTCTTCTGCATGCAGGCGCCTGTCTTCTGGCTTCGCTGACAGGTTAAGTTGCATTCGGTTAAAAATTTTGGTGTGTATGGTTTTATGCTTCTCAAGCAATTGGTCATAGCCCTCTCCTATGGCTGACAGCTCTTGTTTGATTTGAGGAATTAAAGACTGTTCGTAATGATAGTTGGGCCTGATCTTGATCAAAAGCAGCACTTCATCGGCCTGCGATATTTCAATTGATCTCCCGTCCGTCTTTGCCGTGCCCCCGGATAAAATTAACCTCCCAACACCTTCATAGCCTTCCAGACCTCCTTCGTACTTCTTTTTAAATTCACTTTTGTAGGTCAGCCATGTACCCTCGGCTTTGGCAGTCATTTCACCTATGTGCTCACCCACAAATGCCCACTGGTTCCACTCCACCGGTCTGTGGCTGAATTGAATTTTGCAACTGATCGGAGTATCAGATTTAATTGACAGTACAATCACACTGTCCGTTCTCGACACAAATAGCTTTCTCTGAAAAGTTCCCAGATCATCTTTCCAGGTGGTTATGGCTTCTCCGGTTTCAAAATCAGTAGCCCTTACATATTGTTGAATATTGGCCGGTTGTTGTGTAATATTTAGATCAAAGGCCGGCATGTAAGGGTCACGATCATCATCATAACCTGCTTCTTTTCTTACCTCCACAGGTATTTTCGCCGCCTCTTCATATTGACCCTTGTTGATCAGTTCACGAATTTCATCAAGTCGTGCAGCCTGATTGATCAATTGAGAAGACTTCTCCCGAGGCACATACAGTTGGTCATGACTCAGAATAATGATTTCCTCATGGGGATCACCAAAAACAATTGCCCCGGTGGTACCATTCCCACTCAGCAACCCATGCTCCCAGTTTGGAGCAGGCTTCCAGCTTGTAATGCCTCTTTCAGGGGCTTCAAACCACGTACTTTGTGCCAACAGGGAATGAAGTCCCAAAACCATCAACAAGCATGTGAGTGCTGTTCTCTTTAAAATTGAAATGAATAAGCCGAACATAATTTATTGTCTAATTTTAATTTCTTCAGTTAACCGAAAAGACGAGCATCAAAATCTGATGATGAGCTGTCCCGGCTGTCTTCGTTGCTGTTGGCAAGAAAGTGCTTCACCAGCGAAGCCGTCCGCCAGTACTTGGGATCATCTCCCTGTAGTCCTTTGATAAATGCCACTGTCATTTGGGCGTTGAACCAGGCATCTTCCCCATAGCACTCTTCAGTCCTGCCCCAGCGTGGATCCCTGTCCAGGTCGGCATTGGGTGCCCGTACTACCAGGCCTCCTCTTTTGTATTTGGGGCTTTGAAGGGCATACCTAGCCTCAATGCTTTCTATTTCAGCCACTTTTTGTATTACGGATGGGCCCCAGGAAGAAGCAAGTCCTATGGCCTGAGGTAAAGTAGTGGTTGGTACAGGGTTATCTCTCCCCCACTTCCCCGGGCCTCCCAAGGCCAGCCCATACAGCCCTTCGACATGGCGTGTTCCTTCGATCCCCAGCCTTTTAACGGTAGGATTGGTCGTAAGGCATTGCACCTTTTCATCCAGAGTCATGAGTGAAAGGGCATTATCTATCCTTTCTTCTACAGGCAGCTCCGGGTTTTGGAATGGGTACTTATATTGACAAAAGGCTGACAAGCTGCATATGAATATGCAACCTGTCAGCCAGTATTTGATTTTCATCGGTTCTATGACTTTATTGTAATGGTTTACAAACCACTAATCTGCCATGAAACGCCGTAGGAAGCAGCATTAACTACTTTTCCATCTTTGCCAACGGTAACTATCTCCAGTTTCTCTTTTCCAGGCAGATATACATATCCTTTGGCTTCCCCTCCTTTGTTTTTGCTAAATACTTTGAGTTCCAGTTTAGACCAGTCCATTTCTTTGGTTGACTGTGCCAGCTTAATATGAGGGATTACTGATCCATCCCTTACCAGCATTACAACAGGGATTTTTCCTGCTTCGATATGGTGCCAGCCACCGCTATAAGTTTTTCCGGTCTGGTAATCGATCCAGTCTCCTTTTGGCAAATAAACATCACGGCTGGTTACATCCTCAAACAATGGAGCTACCAGTATGTCAGAGCCAAACAGGTACTGATCATCCACCAGCCATGAGCCGGGATCATCAGGGAACTCAACAAATAGTGCACGTACCATCGGAAGACCATTCTCACTGGAATGTTTTGCCTGCGCATAGATGTATGGCATAAGCTGATATCTCATATTATCTGCCAGCCTGAAAGCATCCATAAAGTCTTTGCCAAACTCCCATGGCTCTGTTGGTGGTTCGCCATGGCTTCTTACGTGTGATGTAAGCATACCGAATGGTGTCCATCTTCTGTAAAGGTTTTCAGGTGTTGCAGTTACGAAACCTCCAATATCATGCGACCAGAACGAAAAACCAGACAAACCGAAAGAAAGGCCTGCTCTCAGGGTTGAAGCCATAGCGGAATTAGTGGTTGCAGGATCGCCTCCCCAGTGTACGGGATAGCGCTGACTTCCAGCCCAGGCACTTCTAGCCCATATAAATCTATGTCCTGTCTTTTCCTTTGTTATGTCTGCCACGGCCTTATTATACCTAAGCGGAAATAAGTTGTGCTCATAAAAACCGGTTTTCCCAGACTTATAGATGCCTGTAGCAGGGGCAGCCTCACCAAAGTCCACTTTGATAACTGCTACACCTTCGTCCAACAAGTTGCCAATTTTATTTTGGTACCACTTTACAGTCTCAGGGTTGGAGAAATCCAGTACTGCATCTTCATAGGGAATGTTGCCTTTTTTGTCTCTTACTACAAGGTCATTTTCCACCAACTCCTTGAAAAGGGTGTTCTGAGGTGTGAAATATGGCAGTTGCCACAGACATATCTCGAAACCATCCTTGTTGAGATCTTTGATCATTTTAGGAGCGTCAACAAAACGATCTGTCGCAAATTGATAATCGCATCTCCAGTCAACACCAAACCATCCGGTATCGAAATGGATCACATCTGAAGGTATTTTGTGCTTTCTCAGGTTCGCAGCCACTTTTCTTCCGTCTGCTTCTGAGAAGTAAGTAATACGGCTCATCCAAAAACCGAAAGACCATAATGGAGGCATTGGAGCTTTTCCCGTAAGGTCGGTGTACTCGTCAAGGATTTCTTTTGGAGTACCTATGAATACAAACAAATCCAGTTCATCGTCACCGATCATCATGCTGTTGGCACTGTTGAAATATTTACCAAAGTCGCATGTTATCGGGCTGGAGTGGTGCATAAATACACCATATCCTCTGCTGCTCATGTAGAAAGGTATAGGCTTATACATACTTTCATTTTGAACACCATTTGCATCGTCAGTCCATAAGGTAACTTTCTGCCCTCTCTTATCAAATGCCTTGAAAGACTCACCACATCCGAAAATCTTTTCTCCTGGTGAAAGATTGAAAACGGCATCCATACTACGTGAATAATCCTCCGCTTTTCGTACATAAGAAAAAGGTGTAACGGGTGTATAGGTATTTTTTACATCGTTTTTATGAACAGTATGTGTGAGAAGTTTACCAGTTGCATCATAAATGTAAATGTGCCAGGGCTTCTCAGTGATCACGATCCTTCCAAACTGGCTGGTATATTCATGCCCCTCTGCCACTTTTGCATATTTCCATGAAGTTTTATCTACCGGTGCTTTTCCATCAGCCAACATCAGTGACTCGCCGTTTTTTACAAACTGAGGCCCTGATGTAAGTCTTATGCGCACTGCCTTCGCAGAAACAAATTCTATTGAAAACGGATGCTCCGGTGAAGCTGCATATTCAGTTGTAGGAAATTCGTTGGCCTCTGCAGGTGACAGCCCCATCAACATATTGTTAAATGCCTGCCTGGTAGTAAGGTTATGTCTTTTAAATTGAATAGTTCCCTTTCCTGTATTCGGGTCAAAACTGGTAAGGTCGTCAGCCAGATAATAGGTGTTCCTTACATCTGTAAAATCCTCGCTTACATCGGGCGGCTCGTTGAGCACGCCGGAGTTCTGCCATTGAGCAAAGCCCATTTCTTGGGCAAAAACCCCAACGCACACCATCAACATCGTTTTATATCTCCTTAAAAAACTCATCTTCGTATGTTTAATTGTTGTTTAGTTAATTACCTTTTTATTTCTATAATGATTTTATCACGATTTCACCACTTTTCAACCCATCTGAAGCAGCTCGAACGGTAATCTCTCCGGCTTGACGGTCTGACTGGATGACTACAAGACACTTTCCATTGAATATTTGTATTTTATTGCCCTTCAAAGACAAATGACTGGTGGGATCACCATTATCTACCCCCACAATTTCTCCAGGACCGTCGATGGAAAATTGAATTTCATTAGAGCCAATGGGCACCGTATTATTCTCTTTATCCAGAATCTCTACTGTCACAAAACTGAGGTCTTTCCCGTCGGCTGAAATTTCACTGCGGTCTGGCGACAACTTAACAGCCACCGGCTCACCTGCGGTTACCACTGTTTTCTCAAGAACGGGCTCACCGCTTTTTCTGGAAACTGCTTTAAGCACACCCGGTTCATAAGCTACCCGCCACATCACGTGCAGGTCTTCGCCGTTCTTACTTTTGGTTCCCAAAGATTTACCATTAAGGAATAGCTCCACTTCATCCGCATGATTGTAGTAAGCCCATACATCCACGGAGTCCCTGCCAGTCCAGTTCCAGTGAGGAAAGATGTGTAGTACGTCTTTATCGGTCCATTCGCTTTGATACATGTAGTATGCATCTTTAGGGAAGCCAGCCAGATCTACAACCCCAAAATAAGAGCTTCGGGACGGCCATCCATAAGGTGTAGGCTCACCCAAATAATCGAAACCTGTCCATATAAACATCCCGGAAAGGAAATCGTGCTTTTTTATGATCTTCCAGGTCTCTTCGTGCGTTGAGCCCCACGGTGCGCTTACCTGATCATAAGCGGAAACAGTATTATCCGGATTACCACCATCAAATGGCAAATCCCAGCGAATTGGCCAACGCTTGATGGTATCTGACTTTTGATCATAGTATCCTCTTGTTTCCAGGGCTGACGTGGTTTCCGTAGCAATAAATGGCGTATTGGGAAATTTGTCATTATGTGCTTCATACATGCCGTGATGATAGTTGTACCCTATCAGGTCCAGTGCGCCGGATTTGGCGATAGTGTTGCCCTCATTGGGCGGGTTCATTGCTGCTGTAATGGGCCTGTCATCCAATGATCTCACTATTTCTGCCAGTTCTTTGGCAATGGTATCACCTTCTGCGGACCATTGATCAACAATTTCATTACCTATACTCCATACGAATATACCCGGATGGTTCCTGTCTCTTTTTATATGGTCTTTAATATCCCTTACATGCCATTCATCCCAATAAAGGGCATAATCATAAGGGGATTTTTTCATGCTCCATATATCAAATGTTTCGTTCATCACGAAAAGCCCCATTTTATCACAAAGAGCCAGTAGCTCCGGTGCCGGCGGATTATGAGAAGTCCGGATTGCGTTCACTCCCATTTCCTTCATTATCTCCAGTTGCCTCTCAATAGCCCTTGTATTTACGGCAGCTCCAAGGCACCCTAAATCATGATGCAGACATACCCCTTTGATCTTGACTTGTTCTCCGTTGAGGATAAATCCTTTTTCCTGATCAAAGCTGAAAGACCTGATGCCCAGCGACGTGGTATAAGTATCCACTTTTTCACCATTTAAACTGATCTCGGTAAGTACAGTATACAGATTGGGATCATGGAGGCTCCATAGTTCAGGTGTGCTTACAGTAATTTCCTGATCCAGAACAGCTTCACTCCCTGACAATTCCAATGGGGAGGTGGCTTCCGCAACTATTTTATTGTCTTTATCCTTTATGGACGTATGGACACTGGCCTTTGCAGACTCGCCCGTTGTATTCAATACGGTGGTCTGCACTTTAACCAGGGCTCCTTCTTTGGTAATTTCAGGAACTTTCACATAAGTACCCCATTGAGCTACATGTATTGGGCTGGTTATCACAAGCCTCGTATTTCGATAGATGCCACTACCGGAGTACCACCTGGAGTTAGGCTGCTTTGAGTTATCTACTTTTACAGCTACTGTATTTGGTTCTTCCCCATAATTGAGGTGAGGGGTCAGATCATACTCAAATGAAATATACCCGAACGGCCTTTTCCCCAGATAATGTCCATTGATCCATACCTCGCTGTTCATATAGATACCATCAAACTGGAGGTATATTTTCTTTCCTTTAGTTGCCTCATCCAGCTTAAATACTTTCCTATACCAGCCTATGCCCCCAGGAAGAGCACCACCGCCTTCAGTGGCAGGGTGCTCTTTGGAGAATTCCCCTTCAATGCTCCAATCATGGGGGACTGATAACTTTCGCCAGGATGTATGGTCATAGCCAATAGCACTGGCGCTCATTGTGCTGTCCGCCAGTGTAAAGTACCAGTCATCGTTAAAACTTTTTGTAACACGCGTGTTGCTGGTTTTCTGACATGAAGCCACCCCTTGGGCCAACAGGCACACTAATAAAACCTTAAATAAATGATTCACTCCTTATATGAAATTAATTGCCAAGGGCAGAGACAATCGCCTCTGCTGCATCTGCATGCACAGCCTCTCCTGTATTTCTATTGAATAACCCAAAACCATAATTTCCTGTATGACCATTGTCCCAGTAGACTGGCACCATACCATTGCTCAAGGCTGTTTTGGTCACATAGTTCAGGTAATAATTTCTTGATGCTACATGCTCCGCATAGGTTGAATTTTGGGGACTTGTCTTGAGCAAAGAGCCAAACTCTCCCAGAATTACACCGTAGCCCTTGTCTACGAAGTTGGTTTTCATATTACCAAACTGCTCGTCTACCCAGTCTTCATCGCCCCAATCGGAATGGGCAGCACTTCCTGAATTGGCGTTACCCCAAAGTGAAAATTCATCTGTTTCCTGCAATGCAAACTGGTAAGGGTCATAGAAGTGAACCTCCACCATCATACGGTTGGCGGTAGCATCAGCAGGAATTTCCAGATGATCAACCCCATAAGCGATATTGGTTACATAAGTCTGTATTATAAGATGACGATAAGTATTTCTACCTCCGGTAGCCCTTACCGTATTGATAAAAGTCTGGTTAAATGAGTTTTGCACTTCTGCATACTCTGTTGTGGGCTCATTAAAATTACCCTCTTCATGAACTTCATTTGTTCCTGCAAATAGCAGTCGGTCATCATAGTCCCTGAAATATTTGGCAATCTGCTTCCACATGATTGCGATCCTTTCATTGATAGCATCCTGATGATCATAAGTAGTATGATCCATCCACCCTCCGTCCCAGTGGATGTTGATCATAACAAACATGTCGTTATCCAAGGCATAGTTCACTACTTCTTCCACACGCTGTTTCCACTCATAACTGATCTTGTAAGTAGCAGGATCGTCAAACATGTGCGACCATGAAACAGGTATTCTTATTGTTTTAAAACCTGCTGCTTTTACAGAATCGATCAGTGTTTTGGTAACTACCGGATTGCCCCATGAAGTTTCGTTTCCTGAGTAAACCCCATTATTTACAGAAATGGCTTCCAGTGAGTTACCAAGGTTCCACCCCACTCCCATTAATTCCGTAAGTTGCACGGAAGTCTTGTCTCTCATTCCCGTGTTATCAGGATCAATATAATCAGGCAACTCAGGTTCTACAGGCTCTTCATCAATGGTGCCCGCCGCCTGATTTACCGTAATCTGTACCGTATCCGTTCCCTCGCTGGCAAGCTTTAGCACCATACTTCTGGCATCAGCAGTTTCGTTAGCATCAGCCACTATTTGTACTGTTGCGTTACCTTTTGAAGTTTGGATATTCGGCCTGCTCCACAGACTGGCATCATAGTTAAAGTTCCATACTGAATTACTGGTAATTTGCAATTCCTTGCTACCACCTGCTGCTTCAAAATTGAAGGTTGTAATGTCAGCAGTCAACACTGTTTCTTCAACGGTATTTACATCATCTCCATCATCATCACCGCAGCCACTCAAAGTGAATATTATCCCACATAATGCAATCAATGTACTGCTGAACTGAACAAGGTATTTCATACTTATCTTTTTCTCAAATTTCATTTCTCTCTAAACTTATTTAAGGCTTTGGAAGAGTACACTTCCAAAGCCTCTACTTAATTAAAATTCCCCAAACAGAAGACCAGTTGTTAGCTGATTTCGTAATCAATACATGATAATACTATCAATTGTGGCCGTCACGGCTCCCATGTCATCTATATCTGGCGCCATATCTGGCATATCAATCACAAATACCAACGCTGTTTCAACTGAGCTTCCCGGTTCTGCATATACCGTGTAAGTTCCATTCCCGGTCACAGTAACATCTCCAGGTCCACCCCCCCAGTATTGGGCTGACCAGTCAGCATCGGCAAGACCAATAGCGGCAGTGTAACTACCTTTAGCACCATTTATTAAAGTGATTCCTTGAAGCGTAAATGTGATTTCTATTCGATTATCAAAAACAACAGCGGTGGGATCCAAAGGAGGATTTGCCTTTGTGGCACCGAAGTCATTGTATAATTCCAGCCTGAGCTTCCCGTTGCCTTCAAGGTCTCCTACAAGCAGTTTTGCATTATCAAACGGAACTACGGTGCCTGATGGTTCTCCCCCGGTATTCGCCACTGACTTCAAATGCAGTGAAAAATACTCATCCTTATCAGCAGATTTCTGGCCTAACCATATACCCGTAACGTTTCCAAAGGCATCTTTTTCCGCTGCTATGATCCGCAATTTATTTTCAGCAGTTGTAGAAAACCCAA
Organism: Fulvivirga kasyanovii; assembly: GCF_009711405.1. GTDB lineage: Bacteria > Bacteroidota > Bacteroidia > Cytophagales > Cyclobacteriaceae > Fulvivirga > Fulvivirga kasyanovii. The sequence continues at coordinate 23,724 of NZ_SMLW01000630.1, forward strand.
GCCATCCGCCTACACCTGAAAAGAAGGTAATGGGTTGACCAAAGTCAATTTCATTTTTTGCATTTACAGTGTAATTACCGGTAACCTCTCCGGTTTCAGTTTGAATCACATAAGTACCATCACTTTCTCCCACTTTGGTCAGCTCAACTGAGATTGATGAAAATACTGTTTCGTCGTAAGGAGGTGTCCAGGAGTCAAAAGTAAACCCCTCTGGATCACTCCCATAGGTAGCCACTTCATTCAATGGTGTTCCGGCCAAGTCATGCCAATTGTACGGATAATCAAGATCAACTTTCCAGGTTTTAGTTGTTGACACATTGGTAGTCAGGTCTGAATTGGCATCCCCATCATAAGGTGGTTCAGGATCAGGGACGTCCTCTGGAACCCAGTTATCTGAGTATTCTTTAGAAATAAAATTGTATACAAGCATTGCTGCCCCTTCACCATCCACGTCCTGATCACGAACCACGCCAAGCCTTAAAATATCATCATTAAGATCAAATAAGAAGTAATTAGACCAATCGCTAATCCCAGTAATACCATTATTATTTGGCTTGTACCCGCGAAGAATAGAAGCATCATTTATTCGTAACATTTTCGTTGCAACATTAAGGGAATAAGAGCCATTTTCTTCAATGCCTCCTTCCATAGGTTTTACTGCATTGAAACTTGCCTCTCCTTTTAGCGAAAATGTCATTACTCCATAATCGCCGCTTTTCATCGCATTACTGTAAATCCAAGCCGTATCCGGGCTCCATGTCCAACAATCTCCTCCATAGCACCCTGTCTTTTGTGTACCATCTGCCCACGGCCCCCCTTCATGCAACCATGCATTGTCAACTCCATAGAAAGATAATGGTCCTGCAAAATATTTCCCATCCGTATCCAATAACCAAGATTTCTCATTCCCTACACCTCCACCAGTAAGGAAATCCCAAAGTGGATCATCTACATAGGTCAAATTTTGGGTAGTGATATTTAACACCACTGTATCCCCACTCACATAGCCTCCATTACTCTGTACACCATATACAAATTTATAGGTACCTTCAAATGGCAACCTAACCGTATCTTTCACTCTGGTTGACCGGCCCATAGGTGTTGTCCATAAAGGTGTAACATTAGGGGTAAGGCTTTCCAAAATCACCATATTGGGATCATTAGGATTTTGCGTTATCTCATATTGCAAACTCTCAGCGGGCAGTACTTCACCCAATTCATACTCATCCTGACAGGCCGTAAATAATAGCCCAATGGACATGATGAAAAACCAGTATTTGAAAATATTTCGTTTCATAATCATGTTTTTAAAAATTTATTTTATTCCCACCCCGAATTTTGTTTCAAAACTCCACTTGAACGCGTGACCTGATTCTGAGGAATCATTTGAAAGCCCCTGGTTTCTATTACATTAGCTGCCAGGATGGATTTATCAGTCGGCACACCGCCATTCATTACTGTAGTCTCTTCGGCAATTGTTTCTGCAGCCACATTAACTCCCTGACGCAGAAGATCCCAGTACCGGATACCTTCAAGGGCAAATTCCAGTCTTCTTTCTTTCATGATGTTATTGAAAGTAGCCGGAAGAGAGGTTAGACCCGCTCTATCACGTACCTGGTCAAAATAAGTTTGTGCACTGGCACTCCCAAGTTCTGCTGCCATCAACAGTACATCAGAATAGCGCATTACCACATAATCCTGATATTGGCCGATCTGAAAATCCACTGCACCGTTAGCTACAGCCACATCACTACCATCAGGATTGGCCAGCGGTATATATTTTTTACCTGAATAGCCGGTATATTCTCTCTGGTCATCATTATCGTAATCCAGTTCCTCTTCTTCAATAGCAATAATGGAAGCCTCTCTTCTGGCATCATCATCCTCGTAAACTGCGTATAAGTCGGGACTTACGGTACATGCACCCCATCCACTACCGTAAGGGCTGAATGTTTGGCCTCTAAAGCCTAACAAGACTAACCAATGATTGCCATCAGTATTTCCGTCATAATCTGATGTGATATTGTATTTGATAGCAAAGACCGTTTCTGCATTATCCTTACCGGCATACGTTGTAGTAAGGCCATCCCCTTCTGGTACAGATGAAGCAGCCGGCCATAGATTTTTAAACTTCTCTACTAAACTATAAGACCCTTTTGCTATAACATCTTCAAGTCCTTGCAATGCCTGAGCTTTTGACACCACACCTACAAGGTCGTTATTTCCATAATATCCGGTATAGAACAAGAATACTCTGGCAAGATAGGCTTTAGCGGCCCATTTATTTACCCTCCCGGGTTCTACGGTTTCACTTCCGTTTTCCGCCGCAAATGAAAGGTCTTCCGCGATAACGGTGTATATCTCATCTACTTCAGCCTGAGATATATTACCAGTCGTAGGCTCAGTAATTAATGGTACTTTCTCCCATATCCTGACCATGTCAAAGTAGCAATAGGCTCTCAAAAACCTTGCCTGCGCTTCTATGCTGTTTCGGTAAGCCTCATCACCCTCCCAATTAATCTGATCTAACTTTTGAAGGAGTACATTTATTCTGTATATGGCTTTATAATAAGCAATCCAATTATTATTCAATATATTAACTTCCCCGGAAGATACAGACAAGTCAAACTCATCAAGCACTCGAAAATTTAAAGCATCTGTGTTGCCGGTACCTCCAAAACAATTGTCCGATAAGACTTCCGATAAAATAGGGAATGCCACACCAGAAGCATACAATTGCTGGATTCCATCATAACACCCAACAATTGCCAATTCAGCATCCTCTTTTGTTTGGTAAAAGCTATCATCGGTCAAGGTAGTTTTAGGCTCAGTATCCAGAAAATCGTCTGTACAGCCGGTGCTAAGAACTATGACCAGCAATACAAGTAAATATTTATTTAAATTCTTCATAGCTATTCAGGTTGTTAAAAGTTCACGTTTAAGCCCAGCATATATGTTCTTGGTCTTGGATAGAAGCCCAGGTCTACTCCGGAAGAACCATTTTCCAGACCGTAACCTACTTCCGGATCCATGCCATCGTATTTTGTAAAAACATAAGCGTTTTGAACAGTGGCATATAGCCTAAGCTTTGTAAAGAAATTGATCTTCAACAAATTGGTGAAGTCATATCCCAGTGTGATGTTATTGATCCTAAAGAAAGCCCCATCCTGGACAAAAAGGTCTGAAAACTGATAGTTTACATTAGTTTCAGTTACTCGCGGGGTACTGTTTGATGTGCCTTCACCATGCCACCTGTCAAGTATAGCGGTTGCATAATTGGCATAGGCATTTGAGTGGTTTCTATAAGATTGTACAATTTGATTTCCGGCTACTCCATAGCCAAGTACTGAAAAGTCAAAGCCCTTATAGTCTAAGCCAAACGACAAACTGAAGGTATAGTCAGGGTTTGGATCACCAACCATAGTTTTATCGTCATTATTGATGACTCCATTACCATCCCGGTCAACATAGATGACATCACCAGGTTGTGCATTTGGTTGTATCAGGTCCCCTTCTGCACTTCTGTAAGTGTTTATCTGTTCCTCCGTCTGGAAAATACCTGCTGTTTCCCAACCCCAGAAATAACCAATAGGGAAGCCGGTCTCTGCTCTATGGTAAAACTCTCCGGCGTTATCATATAACATATTTTCGAGACCATGAACTATACCATCACTAGTTGGCACCTCCTTCACTTCATTTTTATTTTTAGCACCAGTGAGGTTCACAAAATAATTGATATCTCCAATTTGATCTTTCCATGATAAGGTAAGCTCAACCCCGCTATTTTCTACAGTACCTCCGTTAAAGAAAGGAGGTAACGCTCCATCGGTCGCATAACCCGGCTTTTCCAAAAGCCAGTCTTTTGTGGTTTTTTTATACCAGTCAGCATTTACATCCAGTTTGCCATCCAAGAAGGCGGCATCCAGACCAATGTTCAATTGTTCAGAGGTCTCCCACTTTACATCTATATTAGACAAACGTGATGGATAAGCACCGACAGTATTACCACCACCATCATAGTCAGCCGATCCGAAATAGTAATTGGAAGATCCCACTTCGATAGGTGTTATATATTGAAAAGCATCGATAGCGGCATTACCAACCTGACCCCAGCTTGCTCTCAATTTGAGGAAGTCAATGGTATTTTCCAGATTCAGGCCAGACCAGAAGCTCTCCTCAGAGATCACCCAACCTGCGGATACAGAAGGAAAGTATCCCCATCTTTTCCCTTTAGCAAAATTGGCAGATCCATCAGCCCTGAATGTGGCGTTGAGCAAGTACTTATTTTGATAGTCATAGGCAACCCTACCAAAATAGGATAGCAACTTGTATGGGTTAAAAGGACCTCCGGCTAATGACAGATTAGCCAGGTCAGTATTCGTGGCATTATCTATATATGCATGATCAAGGTCTGAAAAATAAAGTTTTGAATTGCTTGCATTTACAAAAGACCCTTCATTAGTATAAGCCGATGTGCCTCCTAACACCGTAATATTATGACTACCCACTTCCAAATCGTAAGTAACAATGTTATCCCAAGTCAATGCAAGCCCCTTACTCATGCCCTGATTAACAACATCATTTAGACGTTGTGCGTAGATCGACAGCTCATATACCGGCTGATACGAGCGGCCTTCGCTAACGTAGTAATCATACGCAAAACGAGTCCTGAACTTAAGGTTTTTAATAGGTTCCAATTCCGCATAAAAATCTCCAAAGATCTTCTGGTTATTATTATCGTTTTGATTGTTTAAGATCATGGTAGCATAAGGATTACTTTCTCCTGTTGCCCATGGCTCCCATTCCACTCCGTTGTACATCACCCCTTTGCCGGCACTATTATTAAGAAAGTTGCCATTATCATCGTACACGGGTAAAAAGGGGCTGGTATTAAAAGCTCCCCGAAGTGAATTATTATATTGATTACCTACAGCGATTCCATTTCTTTTAATATAAGAACCAGTAAGGTGCTGTCCCAACTTAAGAATACCGTCAAATAACTTGTGCTCTGTATTTAAACGCAGTGAATAACGCTCATAATTAGAAACATCAGGGCCTCCGACAATACCTTCCTGCCCGGTGTATGAAGCTGAAAGGGAGTATACGGAAATATCATTTCCCCCACTCAAACCGAAGGCGTAATTCTGCATTGCGGCATTGTTATACATCATTTCATCGATCCAGTCAGTGCCCTCTCCCATAGCAGCAATTTCATCGGTCGTGAAATAAGGTACTTTGCCTGAGTTGATTGCTGCTTCGTTCATGATTACCGCATACTCGCGGCTGTTGAGCATTCTGATCTGTTTTGAAGGCTCTTGTAAGCCATAGTAGGAATCAAACGTAAACCGAGTCTTACCGGCAGTACCCGATTTCGTAGTGATCAACACAACACCATTCGCAGCCTGGGCACCATAGATTGCAGCAGATGCTGCATCTTTTAATACATCAATGCTTTCTATATCCGCTGTGTTGAGATAAGAGATGTCTCCGGTCTGAATACCATCGACTACATATAGTGGGTTGGAATTGCCAATAGTACCTGACCCCCTAATGGTCACCTTGAGGCTTTCTCCGGGTTGGCCGGATGTGGCTGCAATGTTTACCCCTGAGATTTGCCCCTGAAGACCTTCCAAAGCTCCTGTGGTACTGAGTTGATCGATCTTATCTCCTTTTACCTGCCCGGTAGCTCCGGTGAGCAATTTCTTTTGCTCCACACCATAACCGATCACCACTACCTCTGAGAGTTGCGTAATATCCTCGGTCATCTCAACATCTATAACTGTACGGCTACCAACAGCTATTTCCTGAGTTTCAAAACCTATAAAAGAAAAAACAAGGGTTGCATCGGGATATGGGATATCCAATGTGTAATTTCCCTGAATATCTGAAACCGTACCTATGTTGGTATCTTTAACAATAACACCAACACCAGGTAGTGCGTCGCCAGCCGCCGAGATCTTACCCTTGACGGTGTGCTGTCCGAATGTCACCTGATATAAACAAAGTGACATCATCAATAGTAAAACTTTCTTCATATTACATATGCTTTAACATGGTTGAATTAATCATTAATAAAATGATCTAAAACGTTTCCGGCCATATCGGCAAACGTTTGCGAGGTACAATGTAGGAATATTACTGCTGGGAGAGAGGTATCAAATGTTTCCAATGTAGTCTCCTTGTGTTAATTGAGGGTTATATGCCCTATTAAAGGAGGAGTTAGCATAACAAATGAAAGTTTTAAAGGGGTCAGGGATCTATGGGAGTGAAGAGGCTAGAACGCGATCGATGTAGCTACTAAAATTTGTTGATGTATATGAAAACTCCGTTGAGATCTGCTTATTCATGAAAAAGCCCCACCGAAGTGAGGCTCTGAGGGTAGTATAAAGAATTTTGTGTAAACGCTA
>NZ_SMLW01000462.1 GCF_009711405.1 Fulvivirga kasyanovii
GCAATGAAAAAAGACTGGCCCTGATCATTGGAAATGCTGATTACCAAAATGCTAACAAGCTTTTAAACCCGGTTAACGATGCCCGATCCATGAAAAAGGCGCTTTCCGGACTTGGGTTTGAGGTTATGCAATATGAGAACCTGACCCAACGCGAGATGAAGCAGGTCATCGATGAGTTTGGCCGTAAGCTGGAAAGCTATGAGGTTGGTTTATTTTATTTTGCAGGGCATGGCATACAGGCCAACGGGAATAACTATCTGATACCAATTGAAACCAACCTTACCAATGAGCAGCAAATTGAATATGACTGTGTGCGTGCAGATCGTGTATTGGGGCTGATGGAATATGCCAAAAGCAAAGTGAATATCGTAATTCTTGACGCCTGCCGTAACAACCCTTTCAAAAGAAGCTGGAGCCGCTCTGCCCAGGGGGAAGGCCTCGCTTTTATGAATGCACCAAGTGGCTCATTGATTGCCTATGCCACTGCTCCGGGAAAGACAGCCTCCGATGGCTCCGGAAGTAACGGATTGTATACCGAAGCATTGCTGCAAAACCTGTCGTCACCCGACCTCACTATACTCCAGATATTCCAAAACGTAAGAAAATCCGTGGTTGACCAGTCTGCCAGACAGCAGATCCCGTGGGAGTCTACCTCACTGATCGGAGACTTTTACTTTAACAAAACCCAGGCAGGAGGCAAAGAACAGCAACCCATAAAGAAACTGGTAGCCAAGGAAAGCAGCACCGTAACCAGTAAGCCTACAACCTCCATAAACTCGCGCGCCATCTGGAAGTCTGATGAAAAAACATGGCACCTGCTGGACAATCAGGTGCAGATAGCCTCCCGAACAAAATATTCATACGCTGGCGATGACCTGCTGGCATATGACCCTGAAACAGGTGTATCCTACTTATTACCGGGCTATTCACACCTTACTGATAATGTATTCCGCCCTGCGGAGATCCTCTCAGAAAGGGAACAGTACTTTTGGCGCTCCAAAGACCTCAGCTTCTATGTTTACGACAAAGGCACGAGCATCAGTACAGAGATAGCTCACTCCAAGTCTGACGATGACCTGCTGGTTTACCACCCGCAGACCAATACTACGCTGCTATTGGAAAAATATTATCAATTGCAAGACAACAGACTCCGCCCTGCGGATGTAGTTTCGAAAACAGAGAACATATTCTGGAAATCGAAAGACAACAAATACCTATTCTTTATTAAAGGCGAGCAGGTAGCCAGCACTACCTCTTCGGCTGCTGTTAACGATGACCTGCTGGTTTATCATGAAAAAACCGGCTCCAGCTATATTTTAAAGAATTTCTATAATCTACAGGATGATAAACTGCGTTCGGCCATGCTCATCAGTAGCCATAAAGATGTTTTCTGGTCAGCATTTGGCAACAAATTCCACCTGTATGTCAAAGGCAAGGATGTTTCCTCTCAGGTCACCAACAAATGGTCGGGCAGTGACCTGGAAGTGTACTATGGAGACAATACTTACCTGCTCAAAAACTTCGCTAACCTTCAGGACAGACAGTTGAGAGAGGCCATTGTAATGGAAACAGCAGGAAAAGTAGAGTGGAAAGCCGAAAACAACCTGTTTTATGTAAAGGACAACAACAAGGAGATCCAGCTACAGACGGTGTATGCCATGGCTGGAAATGACTTGCTGGTATATCACCCGGATAAACAGAAAACTTATCTTCTGGAAAATTACAGTCACCTTCAGGACAACCAGTGGAGGTCGGCCCGGTTGCTGTCCTCTTCCCCTCAATCAGTATTCTGGATGTCTGAGGACAATGTTTACTGGCTGTATGTACAGGGAAAACAAGTGGCCCAGGAAACCACCAGTGCTGCCGAAGGACGTAACCTGCTCGTAACGCATACTACAACAGGCTCAAAATACCGGCTCTCCGGCTTCTACGACCTGCAGGACAAACAACTCCGTGCTGCTGAGGTTTTAAGTTTCAATGCTTCATCCACAAAAACATCAACCTCCGGCTACAGCGATTCATATAAGCGCAAAGGCAATGTTACCTGGAGGTCTAAAGACAATCTTTACTGGTTGTATGTGAATGGTGAACAGATAGCGAAGAGAACCAAAAGTGTATTTGTAGACAGTGATCTTCTAGTCTACGACCCTACGGACAACCTTTCGTACGTGCTTGAAAGCTATAAAGACAGGCAGGACGACCAAATCAGGTCAGCAACCATCCTTGACTCTTCGGATCAAACCTGGTGGCGGGCCAATGATGGAGGGTACTACATTTATGTAAAAGGTGAACTCATTACCACGGCTACCAACGTGCAATCTTACTGGGCCGACAGTGACCTGATCGTATACCATAAACCTTCAGGGATCACTTACCGGCTGGAAGATTACAATGCCAATAAAGATGATCAGCTAAGGCCTGCTTTTAAGGTAATTGAATAATAAAACAAAAGGAGGCCCGGGCAAACTTGTAAGGATTCGATCAATAACCTAAACACATATATTTTTAAACTTTTACCTCTCGTTTCCTAACGTGTTTGCCCAAAGCCAACCTAACCCCAGGTTTTTCATTGCTTTTATTCCTGATATCAGTTGTAGCGATCAGGGTTAAGTATCGCTATATCAATGTCAGGCTTTTCTCCGGAAACCACTTGTGACACCAGTTTTCCAGTGACCGGTCCCAGGCTCATCCCCATCATGGAGTGCCCGGTAGCGGCAATGAGATTGTCATAATGCCTGAATCTGCCTATATAAGGGAGCCCGTCAGGAGAGCACGGCCTCAGCCCTACCCATACATCAGATTTTTGAAAATCAGTATTTGCAAATTGCGGGTAGTACTGCGGAATAGATTTATAAATACCTCCCACACGTTTGCTGTTCACGGTCCTGTCGGTACCATTGAGCTCCATGGTGCCACCGAACCGTATGGCTCCATTCATTGGTGTTACTGATACCCTTGCTTCAGAAAGCAGGGCACAAATACGCAGATATACCGGAGGCTGATCCACCATAATGCTGTACCCTTTACCTCCCTGCATCGGTATATTTACTTTCAATGTTTTTAACAATTCGGACGACCACGCCCCCGCAGCAACTATAAATTCGTCTGCCCGCAAAATATCAGCGGTCGTCTGCAATGCAGTAATCCGGCTACCTCTCATATCCAGACCGGTTACTTTTTCAGAAATGAAGTTTACTCCTCGTTGCTCCAGAAGCGCCTTCATGCCTGACATAAAAAGGCCCGGAACCATGTAGGCATCCATGGGAAAATATACCCCCCCGGCCACATCCATCTCTACACCGGTTTCCATGCTCATAAGCTCTGCTGCCGAAAGGGTCTCAGCGTTCATTCCCAGCCCTCTGGCCTGTTCTGCTACTATGCTTTCCTCTTTCAGTGCGTGACTGGTTTTGCAGAGCATGAAAAGGCCCTGGGTTTGTAAAGAAAAATCGAGGGACTCCTCTTCTACCAGTTGTAGATACAGATTGCGGCTCTCCATGTTCATTTCCTTGAGCACGTGCATGGCATTCTGCACATGGGCAGGGGTAGCAGCTTTGTAAAATTTCCAGCCCCACGACATCAGGTCTTTGCTAAACCGCGGCTTAATGTAGAAAGGGCTGTCGTTCCGAAGCAGCCATTTAAGGCCCAGCATCACCATGCCCGGAGCAGCCAGTGGAATGAAATGGCTCGGCACAATCATTCCTGCATTGCCATACGAACACCCCTTAAGCTGGTCATCGTCGCTAACCACTGTCACCTGATATCCCAGTTCTGACAGGTAATAGGCAGAGCTGAGTCCTACTACACCTCCACCAATAATGGCTACCTTTTTCATCTTCTAATTATTAGTACACCCTCCTTAAATTACCTGAAAGCCTCCCGAATACGGATCATCATCGTCTACAATGATGTTATTGTATCCATATACCATGGCCCAGCCCTCTACACTGGGTATAATACCCTTTTTACCGGCTATTACTACTTCATCCTCAATCCGCCCTGTGAACTTTGAGCCTATAATACTTTCATGGATAAAGGGCTGACTTTTTTGTAACAGGCCTTTGGCATACCACTGGGCCATCCTTGCTGAGGTACCGGTACCACATGGTGAGCGATCAATGGCTTTGTCTCCATAAAAAACTGCATTTCTGGCCGTGGCATCAGACGAAAGCGTATCCCCTGTCCATAAAATATGGCTCAGACCCGAAATAGTCGGGTTATCAGGATGAATAAAATTGTAGTTGTTGTTAATATTCTCCCGAAGCTTTCTGCTCCATTGGATCAACTGCTCTGCCGAATAGGCCTGAACACCTTTAAAGTTTTCCTGAGGATCTACAATTGCATAGAAGTTGCCTCCGTAAGACACATCAACCTTCAGCTCTCCTAAATCCGGGCAATGAGCAGTTATGCCTTCTGCCTCCAGAAACGAGGCTACATTGGTCAGCTTTACTGACTTGACTTTTTTACCCTCCTGCGTGTAGCTAACCAATACAAGGCCGGCCGGAGTTTCCAGGCGAAGCTGGCCGGACACTTTTGGAGTAACCAACCCCTCTTCTATGGCTATGGTCACAGTGCCTATAGTACCATGCCCGCACATAGGCAGACAACCGGACGTTTCAATAAACAACACACCAACGTCATTTTCAGGATCTGAGGGCGGATAAAGAATACTCCCCGACATCATATCATGCCCGCGGGGCTCAAACATCAGGCTCTTTCTCACCCAGTCATATTCCCTTAGGAAGTGTTGCCTCTTTTCGCTCATGTTGGCACCTTCCAGGTGCGGGCCTCCACCTGCCACTACCCTTACCGGGTTGCCGCAGGTGTGAGCATCTACACAAAAAAATGTCTTTCTGGCCATTAAATAGCGTCCCTGGTTAATTCTCCGTTTACTTTTCTCCAAATGCCCAGCGGGTTGCTGTTCTTTAGTTCATCCGGCAGGGCTTCTTCAGGGAACCCCTGCAATGCCAGTGGTCGTACGAATCTCTTAATAGCATCCGTACCCACAGAAGTAAACCTGCTATCGGTTGAAGATGGAAAAGGGCCTCCGTGCTGCATGGCATGGCACACTTCAACTCCCGTGGGCACACCGTTGAACAATACCCTGCCCGCTACATTGGAGGCTTCCCTTACAACATCCTTATACTCGGTCAATTCACCAGGCTCCGCCATAATAGTGGACGTAAGCTGCCCTCTGGCACTGCGGATAACCTGCTGCAACTGCTCTTTATCAGTACATTTCACAACCAGTGAAAATGGCCCGAATACCTCTTCATGTAAATTGGGGTTATTCAGAAAATTTGCACCAGAAACACAGGCCACGGCAGCCGCCCCCAGGTGGTTACCTTCCTGCTCTGCTGCAGCACCAAGCAAGGTGACCCCGTTTTGTTCAAGTACTTTCGCCCTGCCATTTTGGTAGCTTTTCCAGATACCTTCATTCAACATCGTGGCAGGCACAACCGCCTCTATTTCTTTAGCCAGTTCATCCAGAAAAATATCCAGCTCTTCACCTTCTATACCTAGTAAAAGTCCGGGATTAGTACAGAACTGCCCTGCTCCCAGGGTGATTGACCCTGCGTATTGCCTGGCTGTTTCCCTGCCTGATGCCTTTAACTTTCCGGGAAGCAATACCACCGGATTTATGCTGCCCATTTCTGCAAATACAGGAATGGGCTCTTCCCTCTGAGCTGCAGCCTTGTACAATGCCATGCCCCCAGAGTAGGAACCTGTAAAACCAACTGACTTGACAACGGGATGCATGACCAGTTGCTGCCCCAGGGAAGAACCTCTGCCATTCAAACTTGAAAATACACCATCAGGCATACCTGTATTTTTGGCTGCCTGAGCAATGGCACGGGCCACCAGTTCATTCGTGCCCAGGTGCGACATGTGTGCTTTAACTATTACCGGATTACCGGCAGCCAGTGCAGAAGCAGTATCTCCACCTGCCGTGGAAAAAGCCAGGGGAAAATTGCTGGCTGCAAAGACAACCACAGGCCCAACAGGTACAAGCATTTTCCTGATATCGGGCTTCGGTAGCGGCTGTCTGTCCGGTTGGGCTGTTTCAATGGTCGCGTCTACCCACGAGCCGTCACGCAGCAGTTGGGCAAACAACCTCAACTGCCCGACAGTCCGGCCTCGCTCTCCGATGATCCTGGCCTCGGGCAGGCCACTTTCCTTTACGGCTGTCTGAACAAGTACATCATCAAGGGCAAGTATTTCATCTGCTATCGCTTCCAGAAAATCGGCTTTTTTGCTTCCTGAGAAATGCTTGTACACCCCGAAGGCCTGAGAAGCCTTTTGAAGGGTTTCCTCTATCTCCTCGTTGGTGGCCATATAGAATTTCTCCAAAGGTCTGGCCTCACGGGGGTCAAAAGAGGTAACGAAATCCTCTGATGTTGCTGATAAACTGAATCCGATAATGTTCTTTCCTTGTACTACCATGCTTCTTGTTTAAATCGTGTTCATTATTTTTTCTATATTGAAATAGTCGGGCAACTCGGGCCTCGTACTCAGGCCATCCTCAATGATCTTCACTACCCGCTCCCGTTCTGCTCCATTCAAAGGCATACGCGGCAACCTTACATCTTCCGTTCCCAGCCCGGCCATAGTCTCAGCCAGTTTGATATTCTGAACCAACTGAGGGTTGATATCCAGCTCCAGCAATGGCAGGAACCATCTGTATATCTTCAATGCTTCTTCATGATAACCGGCTTTCTGCAAACGGTATATGGCGACTGTCTCCCGTGGGAAGGCACATACCAAACCTGCTACCCAGCCATCAGCCCCCATAAAAAGACTTTCCAGGGCCAGTGTATCCACACCTGACAGGATCTTGAACCTGTCACCAAACCGGTTGATCATTCTCGTCACGTTGCTAATATCCCGGGTTGACTCTTTTACCGCCTGAATGTTGGCCATAGCAGCCAGTTCTTCAAACATATCCATGGTGACTTCAATCTTGTAATCCACAGGGTTGTTGTAGATCATGATAGGCAGATTGGTAGATTTCGCTACGGCTTTGAAGTACTCCACAGTTTCCTGGTCAGTAGCTTTATATCTCATTGGAGGAAGTATCATCAGACCACTCGCCCCGCTTTTTTCAGCTTTCGCTGCAGCCTGGATAGCCGATGTGGTACTTTGCTCCGCAATATTTAAAACCACAGGCACCCTGCTACCAACAACAGAGACCGTGCGCCTGGTAAGGTCATATTTTTCATCATCGCTGAGAGAACTGGCCTCGCCAAGGGTGCCTCCCAAAATAATACCATCCACACCCGCTTCAAGCTGGGCTTCAATATTCTTTTCAAACCACAGCCAATCCAGTTGATCGTCTTTGGTAAACTTAGTTGTCACTGCGGGAAATACCCCTTGCCATTGAAAGTTCATACGGTAAAATTTTAAGTTCTTTATTCAAGTGCCAAATTAGTACAACCCCGAATGCCATGTTTTCACTATATGACCCTATTCTGATATTATTTTAACATGTTTAACCAACAAGCCCCTGAAATCACGATCAGATAGTATTTGCAGTCTACAATTCACTGTTTATAGTTCGCAGATTGCTATTCTTTATTTCGGTTAATTGCCTATTGCTTTTGCCAACTGCCGACTAGTTCACGGGTCACCGATTACCAAAACCTTCAGTCTCCGGTCTTCCGACTTCCAACCCTAGCCACCAGACCGATCACCCACATAGGTACTTTCCCAAATTTTCACTATATTATATGTACTATCGGAACCCTTAAAACACGCCTCCTATGAAGAAAACATGCATTATATTGATCCTCAGCTTTATAAGCTCAGTCAGTTTGGCCCAGACTACGTGGGTAATAGACCCTACGCACTCATCTGTTCAATTTGATGTTTCGCACCTGGCCGTATCATCGGTTACAGGTTTTTTCACTTCTTATGCAGGTACATTAACCTCGAAGAAGAATGACTTTGAAGATTCCAAGATCAATGCTACTATTGAAGTAGCCAGCATTACAACCCATAACCTGGAGCGGGATAAGCACCTGAAGGAAGATGACTTCTTTAATGCCGAAAAATTCCCGGAGATTAAATTCGTAAGCACCAGCTTTAAAAAAGTTTCTGACAACAACTACCGCATCGAAGGGAACCTGACCATCAGGGACGTAACCAAACCCGTAACACTTGATGCGGAATTTGGTGGTATTGTATCTATCAACAATAAAAAGAAGGCCGGATTTACAGCCACAGGTACTATTGACCGTTTTGAGTATGGTTTAAAATGGGATGATGTATTGGATAACGGCGGACTGATTGTTGGTGAAAAAGTGGATATTATTTTGAAAATTGAATTGGTGAAGCAGTAGAACTACTTCACCATTATCCTTACTGTTTTCGATTTTTCTCCGGCATATAGAGTCAACAGATATATTCCAGCTTTAAGTTGTGGCTCCTGGATAACTAATTCATAGTGCATTTTACCCGTATGAATTTCATCCAACACTATCTTATTGCCTTGAAGATAGACCATTCTCAACCTTATATCTGATTCTTTAGAAAGATCTACTTCAGCACCAAATATTCCATCATTTGGATTAGGATAAGCTGTAAATGATTTAATAAGGTCTTCTTCATTAGCTTTACGTCCCCCTGCATCAGGCTTAGACGGAGCATCAAGTACGTTTATACTTTGTGAGTAAAAATCATTACATTCAGCAAGACCGATTTCAATGTCAATAGAATATGTACCTGGAGTATTAAACACAATCTCCGCATAATCATTATTTTCCATTAGAACTTCGACCCCTTCAGGCATCGACCAAGTTAGGGTTTCAGGTATAGGCCAACTGATATCTATTATAACCACCGTATCCCCAACATAAGCTTCGGTAGCCATCAAAAAATCAGCATCTAATAAATCATCAGAAACAATCAATTCAAAGCTATCTTCTGCCTCACAACCGTCTTCATTAATCACATGCAAGTTATAATCGCCCGGTTCTGAGATCGTCACTTCTTTTTCGGTACTTGAAAAGCCATTATCTGAAGTCCAGGTATAAACGCCATTAGGTACACTGAGACTAGTTATGTAAGAAGAACCCGTGCATATTTCCACATCGCCCATATCAATAATAAACGGTTCCGGGTCGGGTAATTCTATAATCTCGCTAAGTTCACATCCCTTACCATCACTAACAGTTATGTTATATGATCCCGCTGCAAGATCATCCAGCAATGTGCTGGTTTCCCCTGTAGCCCATGTATAACTGTAACCACCATTTCCTCCTGAAGCAGTAATACTTATACTTCCATCTGCATCTCCAACGCAAGTGGGTAATACTAAATTATCAATAGATAATGAGACAGGTTCCACCCCATGCAGTTCAACATCACGGTTTAAGGTACAGCCATTAGCGTCTGTAATTGTCACGTTGTAAGTACCCGCCTGAATACCAGACAAGCCAGTATCAGTAGATCCTGTATTCCATAAATAACTATAAGTACCAACCCCTCCACTAGCAGTCATTTCTATACTACCATCGGATGTATCGTGGCAGCTAGGAATAACTGTAGAAGATACCGTAAAGTCAATGGCTTCCGGTGAAGGAATATTAATTATCTCCACCGCTACGCAACCATTGGCATCTGTAATAGTAACTATATTATCACCAGGACTCAAAGCTGATGGTGACACTCCTGTCTCTCCATTCTGCCACTCAATATTGAAAGGTGCCACACCTGTAACATCGATCACAGCCTTACCATCATTGCTATCAAAGCATGATGTACTCGTTTTACTCGTAACTGCTGTCTGAGGTCCATCAATACTGCTAATATTGGCTGAACGGGTAATAGTACAGCCATTGCTATCCTCAATAGTAACGGTGTAAATACCACCTCCTACACCTGTAAGTACAGCATTAGTACCCACGATTTGATCTGAGGTATTTCTCCATGTGAACGAATAACCTGCGGTTCCTCCTGAAGCTTCGGCTTCTGCTGAACCATTATTATCACCACAGGTAGAATTTACTTCATTGGATACTGAACCTGTAAGCACTAAAGGTTCAGTAATTGTTGTTGATATAGAAGCTGCACAACCATTGGCATCACGCATATCTATTGTATAATTTCCTGCTTCTAAGCCGGTAAATGTATCTGAGGACTGCCATAGCCCTCCTTGTAAGGAGTACTCATACCCCAAAGCTCCACCTGTGGAAGTTAGTGTAATACTTCCTGAATTATTACCATTACAATCTACATTGACTTTGCTACCAACAGACAGCGTTAGTGCCGGCGGGTTGGTAATTGGGATGTCATTCACACTCGTGGTGCAGCCGTTCCAATCGGTAATGTTTACGGAATAGAAGCCAGGGCTGAGATTAGATAAGTCCTCTGTAGTTTCACCTCCGGACCACAGAAAAGTATAAGGAGCTGTTCCACCTGTTACATCCACATCTATGGTACCATCTGTACCATTGTGACAACTGACACCTGTACCTGAGTAGCTTGAAGCAAAAGCGTCTGCTTGCAGTGTAAATGGTTCTGACAAATCATAACTATCGGTAATCAGACATCCATTACTGTCCGTTATATCAACCGTATAAATACCTGCTGCCAGTCCCGATAAATCTTCAGTTGTTTCTCCGTTGGACCAGGCATAAGTGTAAGGTGGTGTGCCTCCTGATGGTGTAAGGTCAATGGCCCCGTCTGCTGCACCGTTACATGAAACTGACGCAGGTTCGCTGAAGCTGGCCGTAATGATTGGACGAGAATTTACAAAAGCAGAGACGACGCTTTGGCATCCTTTACTGTCTTTAACAATAACACTATAATTTTTAGACTCCAGACCATTAAAGATATTAGAGGACTGAAAAAATGCTCCATCTATAGAATAGGTATAAGGAGCAGTACCATTTGCCACACCATTTATAGAAATACTCCCATCACTGCCTCCATAACAGAGGACTTCCGTTGTGGAAACGTTAAAAGCAATAGCCAGAGGGTCTGAGAATTCTTTGTTAACACTTTTTACACAGCCATTCCTATCCTTTATGCTTATCGTATAGTTACCAGCTAACTTATTAGTGAAAATGTTACTAGTTTGATAGGTGCTACCGTCAAGGGAGTAGGTATAGTTGCCCGCCCCTCCAGAAGCTGATATCTCTAAAACCCCCGAACTCTCTCCATAACATTTGGGATCAGTAGCTGATACTGTAGCTGTAATGGCAGAGGGAGCAGCAATCGATACTTCAGAAGCATAAGTTATTTCACAATTATTCGCATCCTTTACTTTTATTGTATAGTTACCCGCTTGCAAACCCGTTATCTCATTAGAAGTAGAATAAGTGCCTCCGTCAACTTTGTAATATAAAGTTCCAGTACCTCCGGAAGCTTCTACGGTTATTTTTCCATCACTGCCTCCATTACAACTGAGGTTTTGACCATTATAGTCTGAACTTACATAAGCATCGGCTATGGTTATTACCTCCGGTTCTTCAATAGTTACAGAAAGACTCCCAGAACATTTGTTACCATCTTTAACAGTCACATCATAGCTGCCTACACTTACGCCGGATATATCTTCTGTATCATCCCCATTTGACCATGCATATGAATAAGGGGCAATTCCATTTGTAACGGTTAGATCAATGCTTCCTGTAGCATTTCCATTACAGTCGGTGTCATTTTTGGTTGAAGTTAATATCAAATTATAAGTATCATCTCCGACGGTAAAGGGAGCACTCTCTGCTGTACACCTTCTCGCGTCCTCATTATTGTCATAAAACAACTGATAAACATAACTGCCCGTAGAAGATAAATTAACCGTCATTGGTATATCTGAACCATAAAAAGAGATGTTCCTTTCATCAATTCTCAGATCATATCGTGTAGATGAATTTCCAGCACCATTGACTCCTGTAATAGTAATAGACGGAGAGCTTGAACAGGTTTTATTGTTAGTATTAAAAACTAATTGAGGTGCTTTTGCATAAATCTTACCTACAGATAATCCCTCAGTATACCCAACAGACTCAATATTTGTACAACTCTTATATCTTGT
>NZ_SMLW01000584.1 GCF_009711405.1 Fulvivirga kasyanovii
TTTTAATCTCTTTCAAAGAGTGAATTGCGACATACGCATAAATTTTAGTAGTCCGGCTTTACCCACCAGCCGCCAACTTCACATTCTCCACAACCACCATCATCCCCCAGGAGCATTGAGCCTGATACTTTTATAGTTCCCTTCTACCAAATAATCAATAAGCTTTAACGCCGTCTAAAACAGACTTGCTAGATGTAGCCATTTGAAATAAACTTATACATGAAAGAATCCTTTTCCTTAACGTTTATTCAAATTCCTTGTAAATAAATTATATGTAAGCATCCCTAATGTTCGGACGTTTGAAAGTTTTCGATGATTATTTTTCCCTTAAGGTCGCCTTTTTCCAGGTATTCAAAAGCCTCCCTAAAATTTTCAAATGAAAATGATTTATCTATTTTCTGGTTATAAATACCCTCTCCGAAACCACTGATAATATCATTTTTGGCTTCTTCTAATCGGGGTGGGTGTTTCAACAAGTTTACATCTACATGGAGCGAGGAGATGTTTAGTCCTTTGGCGGTTGCCTGTAGCAGCGGATAGGGAGTCTCTTCCAATGACAGGGCTCCGTAAATGACAATGGAAGCTTCTGGCGCAGCCGCCATTACCAATTGATTAACAAAGGACCCTGCTACAGCATCAAGGGCAATGTCAAAACCTCTGTTGTTGGTGATTTTCATAATCTCTTCACCCAAGTTTTCCTCGGCGGTTGCAATCACATAATCTGCGCCATTTTCAAGTAAGAATGACTTTTTATCAGAAGTTCGTGTGGTGGCTATCACTGTCGCATGGTATCTTTTGGCCACTTGTATAGCCGCAAGGCCCACCGAAGAACTCGCGGCGGAGATCACCACAAAAGGAGCTTTTCTTCGCTTCAAATCTCCTTTGAGTACCAAGCCTGCATAAGCGGTAAAGTAAGGCATCCACACCGAAGCGCCGTCTACCATCGAGAAATTATCCGGGAGCTTCATAAGCGAACCAGCGGGAACCAAAGCATAGTCGCCCAGAACACCGTAATTTCTCAAATCAAAATTTGGTAATATTGAAACCACTTCACCCTTCCTAAATTCCGTGACATCTTTTGCCGTATCATGAACAACTCCCGCTCCTTCTATTCCCAATGAGCTTGGGAAATGTGGTGTCACAAGATAAAACCCATTGTGAAACAAATTGTCAGCACGGTTCAAACCAACGGCTTTCATAGCAACAACCACCTCTCCCTGACCTGGTACGGGAATCTTTTCTTCTGACAACTTTAAAACCTGAGAGTTGCCAGTTTCATGGAATACTATTTTTCTATTCATTCTTAATTAGATTCATTGAACATTTTTGTTCGACAAAGGTAAGTTGGTATGTGTTATAATAATAATTACTTAAATTTGCGTTTGTTATAACTCAAGTTATGGTAAGCTTAGAATGGTTTCGAACTTTCAAGTACATTTATGAAAATAGTAGCCTTACTTTGGCTGCTGAAAAGCTGTTCATGACGCAACCCGGTGTCAGCAAACATTTGAATGCGTTGGAAGCACATGTCGGTAAAAAGCTCTTTGACAGAACCTCGCGCAAGATGCTGCCTACAGAATATGGCAAAATGCTGTATACTCAATTAATTGGGCATCTTGATGGGCTGGAGAAGGCGGAACAAACATTTAAGAGGGAGTGCAACAAAAATTGTCCGGCGTTGGTGATTGGCTCAACAGGTGATATCTTCAGGCATCCCTTTCTACGGGAAATCAGGAAAATGAACATGTATCTGACATTCAAGTCTGGTGAAGAAGCCGAATTGCTTGACCAATTGGAGAAGGAGCAAATTCACCTGCTGATTTCCGATCGGAAACCATCGAGTAGCGATCATGAGTACAAGTTGATATTTAAAGAGTACCTGGTTCTTGTTGCTTCTCCGACTTTACCTCTTCCTGCAATTACAGACATTACCAGCGACAATATGAAGGAAGTCATTCAATGGATGAGTGACCAAACCTGGTATGCGCATGGAAACGAGCTGAAGTACATTACTGAATACTGGAGGGATAATTTTAGAATGAACCCTACTATTTTAGCCAAATATGTATTCCCTTCAGGAAAAGATGTCTCATTGGCTTTGGAAGAAGGGAGTGGCTTAGGCGTCCTTCCGGCGTACTTATGCCAAAAAGAAGTAGAAGACGGCAAGTTAAAGATCCTGTTTCCGAACGCCTTAAAACCGGAAATCAGGGGCTATTGGGTTTACAAAAAGAAGTCCTCATTTTTATATGAGCTAACGCTCCTGCAAACCGCACTTGAACCCTTCTTTTTATAGGTTTGGCGGCCCTGGCGTTAGGTTAGGTCTACAGTGTCCCATACATAAATAGAAAGGCATCTTTGCAAAACAGATATTCTTCCCCTGAAATAGACAAGAGGTGACTTATGATGACTTTAAAGGCACCTCTAACGAGGTGAAGTTTTATAAAGGGCGAAAAGCCTGAATTACCTTTTCTTCCACCACAGGCTATATGCAGTGTTGACAACTGTTATTTTTTATATTATCTTTCATTGGTGGAG
Organism: Fulvivirga kasyanovii; assembly: GCF_009711405.1. GTDB lineage: Bacteria > Bacteroidota > Bacteroidia > Cytophagales > Cyclobacteriaceae > Fulvivirga > Fulvivirga kasyanovii. The sequence goes on from NZ_SMLW01000584.1 coordinate 2,536, forward strand.
CTGAGTGCAAATCAATTTCCCATTGCTCATAAGGAGGTTCAACTTCGAATGATGGGTCACAATATGCTCGTATTGAATCAACTGCCCTCTTTTCAGCATATTTTGCATTCAATACATTTCCCTCCTCATCTAATTCAATGACATTAGCATATATAGCAAAGGCCATTTCAATAGCGCTTGGTTCTTCTCCATACAATTTTAAATAATCAATTCCTTCCAGTTGGTAATGAGTCCCACTAGATAGAAAATATGCAAAAGTTCTAAGTGCTCCACTAAATGAATTACTTAATTTCATAGTTTCCTTCCTTTTCAAATATTAACTCTTTATACAGTTCTAAATATTTCTTGAAGAATTTTCCATTAACTGTACCTTTAGAAACCAGGTCTACTTTGCTGTTAAGTAAGTTTTGAAGATTTATCCATAACCTCAACATGCATTTAGCCTGATCTCTTTGTGAGACTTCATTACTGTCAAATTCAACTAATAAATCAATATCACTTTTCCCTGGTTTGAACCTTCCATCTACTACAGATCCGAAAGCATAAAGTTTGCTAACACCATTTTTCTGACATTCAAGCTGAATTTCATCAATATGTTTTAACAGAAATGGATCCATCACTTCATTGATATTTGACGCGTAATAGTAGGGTCTTTGATCTTATCATCTTCTGCCAATAAGAGTGCCTTTGAAATCACAATTGAAAGCATATTATCTCCTTCGAACGGTATAAATACTTTTTTTAATTTGGAAGATGATCTGTCAGGTACAATGCATAAATACTGATCATTTGGTTCCATGAGTATATTACCGCTTCCCATATGGATCTTATAATTTCGAACTTCACCTTTAACCTTTAAGTACTTCCCGTCAAATGAACACTTATTAGCAATTTTCATTTTAGGAATTAGGTTTTTAAGTATTTCTGCTCTGATTTTAGAGCGTTCTGTCAGTTCTCCGTTGGTGTAATTTGACCAATAGCCTTGCGCTCCTTCACCGCCTCTGTCGTGCCATTCCGGGTCATTCCCAATACTTGTCACGCCTACAAACAGATCAATATCACGCATGACCTCCGAGAAAATTAAAGCAGGTACTTCACTTAGAGGCAATTGATCTTTTTTCTTGTAGAATCTTACCTGATCTGTAGAAATATGGGCTGAACCGTAAGTCTTTGAATGTTCACCTAAATACAGATCGCTAACCCAATACTCAGCCTTATAATCAGTTCCAGGGATTCTATAAGTCACCTTACCATTATTGATAATTCCACTTGGTGACCAACCTCGAACTTTGCATAATGCTGCCACATGGTCTTTATTCAAAATGTGACTTGCAAATCGGTTTGAGTAGCTTTCGGTGTTAAGCTCGGCATCTGTAATAATGTAAATCTCACGGAAGGCCTGTTTAAAAGCCTGGAGAATTTCATTCTTAATTAAGAATGATCTCCAACTTAATATGTAGTCACTTTCAAACCCTATAGGATGCCATAAGGTTACTGAGCATTCATCTAAATTTTCTAGAAAAGGATCACCATTAGAATCAACAAACTGACCGTTATGGAAAAGTAAGTTAACATTTTTGTCGTCTGATTTAAAGTTCCAGATGAGATCTTTCGATAATATCCTAATCAGATTATGCGTAATATAATTTTTAACAAAGGTTTTATAAGGTATGCTATGCGAGGTGAGAAAAAATTCTTCGATTCTCACTCGTTGAGAACTTAACGAAGTTTTAATCTCCTTAATCTTCTTTTTGAATTCTTTTAATTGATCAGGATAATTGTCTTTAAGTTCTGCAGGCGCTGTTTTTTGCTTTTTGCCATTTTGCAGTACGTAGAAGGTTTCATTGTCTTTCAGGTTTTTAATGACAAACACACCTTTTATGGCACCAAATTGAAATATATATTCTCCCTGATCATTTATTCCATAATCTGGAATAACAGATTCCTCAATTTCAGCCTTTGATAATCCGGATTTTTTGCCAACTTCAGCGATTGCTTTATCGATTCTTTTAAGGATATTCTTGTTTTTTGCCTTTGCTTTAAGGTTTGTGAGCTTGGAGACACTGATTTCTGGTTCGAACTGGCTGTAAATGTGAATCGGGTCCTGGGATGAGTTAGGGTTGGTTAACGCTAGAAGATCAACTAATTCTAACAATTGTGGGTCTTTCAGAATAACCGCTGATTGAATGAACCCTCTCATAATTCTGCCGCCAAGAGATTGATAGAAATAATTTTGAAAATGATTCAGCGCAAAATATTGTTGCAGTTTGAAAAATCCTCCTTCAAATGCATCTTCTCCATACACTTTTCTTACCCAATCCGGTGTGTTTCCATATGTTACACCTAGATTTTCCTGCATAGGATCATTCGCAGCCATAGGACCCAGGTGCTTGAAGCGTCTTTGGTCTTCTTTGCTTTTTTCAATGCAGTCCTTAATCCATTGAATGCCAATCTTCATGAACTCATCTTTTCCTACTTTCTCAATCAAGGATTCTGCTTCCGTATACCACTCTTTGGTTGGCATCTTATTGTGTTGGTCCAACAAAATAAAATGAGTGAATAACTCAAACCAATCGCTGGTAATCTCATAATTCGAGTTTAGGAATGTGAGTACCGGGTCTGCCTGATTAGCATCGTTAGCAGGCTTAGATTCGTTGTTCTTAGGCGAACTGATGAATTTTTTAATAAACTTATCGAACATATGATATTAGAGAATTAGTGGAGTAAGTTTAACAAAGTTCAATTCCATATGGTATTGAACAGAAATTTCTTCTTCTGGAGAAGTGACTTGACCACAATTGATAATTAGGACGAATCCGAACTCAATATCGAATTGCTTTTCAAGACCAGTTTTTTTAGCGATCATTTGTTGTCATTAAGCGCTGCCTTATGGCTGAAGCAGACTAGAAAAGTATTCAGCAAATTTTTCATTTACTGATTAACTGCTGTGTATATTCTTATTCAGAGCAATTGGTCAACAGTTAATTCCTATAGGTAACTGTTTTTTGTCTCTCACCCGACTAATCCAACTCAATAAAACTCATATTTGGTTATAAAATTTACAACCTCATCACTGTTTTCACTCTTCCAAAGCTCTTGCTTGATGAGGCCATTTTCATAGAAGTCAAAAGTAGTTTCATCATCACCTAAAATAAGCCTGCCATTTTTGTCATAGCTAAATGATTGAGTTAAAGCCCACACATTCTTACTGTTATCATAGCTGTATGTTTTTAACTTCTTACCTGCCCTGTTATACTCAAATTTTAGATGGTGGCTGTTAGATGAGTTTTGATTGTCCATAACAACTTCTTCAATTAAGTGGCCGTTTCCATTGTATTTGTACTCAGTAAGTCGGGTTGGCAATTTGTTATGTTTGTCGGTTGTAAAGGTTTTATGTTTTTTAATCAACTGTCCTTTTCCATCATAACGATATTCCAGCAGGTAGTTTTCAAAAATGACTCGGCCATTAGCAGTTTCGCTGGTTTCCTTAATCAACTGGCCGGCTCTATCATAAAAGTACTCGCATATCACCGTGGGCTTTTGTGATTCATCAAAGCCCTCACGTCCAAATATATATTTGGTTTTTTTTCCCAATCGTTTGTTAACATCATAGAAATAGAAAATCTTTTCGTTTATCGGGTCATCTCCCAAAGCATTAATATACTTCTCATCCCGCTTACCTAAATTTAATACCCTTTGAATTTTAGTTTCTTCGATGATCTGGCCATCCTCGTTATATTGATAAGTGGTGGTGTAATCATATGAAACTACATCCCAAAATATATAATAGTATTTTTCTGCAAGTTTACCTTCTTTGTTAAAAGTTTTACTGAATAGTAGCCTGCCCTCAGTATTTGTGGTGTCCTCACTTCGATACAGCATAATCTTAAGAGATTTTAGCTGCTTTTCCATATTTATGTCTTCATAGTTCTGCTGTGGTTCCAATTGACACACACCGTAAAGAGGAGTTAGTATTAGCAAAAGTTGTATTAATGATTTTTTCACAAGTTGATTAGCCATACGTTTTAACTATTACGCAGGTAATTTACAATATCCCCTACAACTTCCTCAATTCCACCCGCCTGTTTTTCGCTCTTCCTTCCTCAGTTTTGTTGTCACCTACCGGCATGGTTTCTCCATATCCTTTGGATTCCAGTTGGGAGGTTTTGACCTTATATTCGGTAGTTAAAATTCTGGTTACCTCTTCGGCTCGTTTTTGTGAAAGACTGAGGTTGTAACTGTCATCACCTTGAGCATCGGTATGCCCTTCTACTGCAATTTTGATGGAGGGGTCTTCATTGAGCATTTTAGCGATTTCTTCGATCAACGGATAGGACTCAGGCCTGACATTGCTTTTGTCGGTATTGAAATATATGCCGTATAGCGTTATTTTGCCCTTTTGATCTAATGTTTCTTTGATAGTTGTCTTGTCTAATGATGTGGTTACTGTAAACGGTACAGGCTCCAAAAGGTCAGGGCCTGTTTCGGCATAAAACATTCTGGCATGGTACTCACCTTTGCTTGCGGGAGCCCTTAATTTAAACTGTCCTTTTAGCTTAGGGTTCAGGTATTGATAGTCAAGATATTGGTTGTACTTGTTTTTGTCATTTTTGAATATGCCAATCCAGGCGCTTTCTGCTAAGTTTTCATGGCCTACATAGTTAATAATTATCTCCTCTCCGGCCTCAAAAGCCTTCTTATTCAAAGAAAAGCTGATGCCCTTCAAGTCCGGTTGGCCTACACTAAAAGGTACCCGGGTGATCAACTCTCCATGTTCGGCCGGGTAAAACCTTAACTCGTAATTACCGGTTTGACCAGGTGCGGTCAGGGAAAGGGTGGCCTCATGAGGGTTTGAAACATAAGCGTATGATTCATATTGCAACGAGCTTGCAGGATCGGCTGTTGATTTGAAGATGCCTACCCACGAGTGAGCATCCATAGTGTAGGTTGTCTTCACGCCAACTTTAAACTCCTGCGAAGGTTTTATTTCTTCTGAGAGTATAGTAAGGGTATATTCATCCGGTGTAATGGCATTTACTACCAACTTTGCAGCGCTGACAAACTTGCCCGGGTCTGATGAATAAAGCCTTAGCTCATATTCTCCGCTTTGTGGTGGGGCTGTCATTTCCAGTTCATTATTTTGGTGTGCATTCACATAGTTATATGAATAGTAGCCTGAAGGGTTATTTTGGTCCAGGTTGGTCTTGAAAATGCCGACCCAAGCCCGTTCGTCCATAGTGCCGGCAGCATTTATGCTAACCTTGAATTGCTGACCTGGCTTAATGTTCTCGGTAAGAATTTTTAATGAACCGGCCTCATGGGGCTGAATAAGCTCATAAGCAAATATGGAGTTGGCCAGAAAAAGCATAGCTATGCCGGCTAAAAGTAGTTTGGTTTTCATTTGTCTCGCGGTTTAATAGGCCATAAAATACAATTAATTATTTTTTAAGAAATAGTTTTGTCTCTATTTTGATATAAATTAATATTGGTCATGGAAATATAGTTGAGGTAAGGTTTGTGATGTTGACGTTGTACCGTTTGTCCTATTAGCAGTTGCAATTCATAATGCTTTGTCATTAATTGGAGGTTTATTGATATTTAATCTATTCCAGATATGCACTTTATTACTATTAAAGATGAAACCATTGGTGGTGACATTCTCAATGAAATTAAGATCCGGATTGATCGTGAAAGTATAAAGGTCAAAGACCTGATCGCTTCGCGTGTAACAGCCGAGGTAGATGCTTATAATGACCGGCTTCCGGAATACTACAATGGTCTTGTAAAACCTTCTGATGCCGAGCAGACACTGAATGGTTATAAGATGAAAAACCGGAAAAAAGTAGATGCCGAAAAGCAGGTTTACATTGCCCTGGAAGCTTTTCAGTCCAACGGCTTCTTCATTTTGGTAGATGATACCCAGTGCGAGGACCTTGAGCAGGAAGTACTGGTGAATGAAAATACTTCCATTAGTTTTTTGAAGTTGACACCATTAATCGGAGGGTAAAAGATGCTTAAAAACTGGTTTAATAAAATAGTGAAAGCGGCACCTGACAATGATCCTGATGGTTTTGAACCCATGATCCGGGATTTGTACCTGGAAGCAAAAGAGTACAACCGGTATTTTTATGGCACATTAAAATTGTCAGATTGTGCTACTTATAATAAGATCAAAAACAACAGCGATGAGTTTAAGATCAAACTGATATTATATCTTCCTGAGGTCATTTTTAAGGAGATTAACGATACAAGAGGAGTTGACAACCGGAAAAAGCTTGAAGAAAGGCGCAATATCAATAATCTTAGGGAGAACATTCTCAGTGCACTTCTAAGAACAAAAATTGCTTTTTCAGAGGATCATTTGACCGGGTTAATGGATCTTTTCAAAAAGAACACTTCAAACTACTTTACCTTCACCCATTGGCCCATTGGTTTTACAATTAACCAGATAGAGAAACATATCAAGGCCAATGGATTGTCGGACTCGCTAAGGACTTACCTTGAGGGAGCTTTGAAATGGTCACATTTCGACAGCCAGCGAGGCTATTGGGGCTCAGATGTACAGAAGGCAAAAACGAAACTGGAAACCCTGCTCTTTGAAAACAGTGATTCCAAACTTGTAGCTCCTCCATACCACCTGAGCGAGCAGGATAAATTCGGGCCTTTTGTAAACCAGAAGGTTGCTGCTATGGATGAGGAAGAGGCCCAATACTGGCACCAGTTTTTCTACCATGCATTGACAGCTACTGGAGGTAAGCCTACTAAAAAATACCTTACTGCCAGCAGGGCAATTGTAGCTGACATCGGCAACACCAAATTCAAAGCGTTTGCTTCAGAATGCCTCAGTTTTGTTTCGCAATTGAAAGCTGAAGAAACACCCCATACCCATAGGTACAACGGAAGGGAGTACACTTACTCTACCTGGACATTTCTGGAAGAAAAAAACACTGTAATCCTCAAGGGCATGGTGTGGTCGCTGGTGCAGTTTCATGACAGCAAAACACTGTCGCTGCTGGGGGATTTGACGGAGCGTGCTTTCAAAAAGATCCCTGGGGTAGGGCCTGCTGCAGCAGGTTTGGGAAATGCAGCCATTTATGTACTGGCCAACAGCAAAGGCCTGACAGGCGTGAGCCAGTTATCCCGGCTAAAGCTGAAGATCACGCAGAACAATACCAAAAAGCTTATTCAAAAGTATCTTGATGAGGCTTCGTCCAAACTTGGTATTACGGCAGAAGAAATAGAAGAAATTTCAATCCCTGACTTCGGTTTATCTGAGGGTAAAAAAGAGATTGAATTTGATGATTACAAACTTGTTGTTGAAGTAGCAGGCGTAGGGAAAACAGCATTGACATGGCTTAAGCCAGATGGAAAGGAGCAGAAGTCTGTTCCGTCATTTGTGAAGCAATCGGCAAGACTAAAGCAGCGGCTCACCAAAGTCAAGAACGAAACAAAGAACATCCAAAAGTACACTACTGCACAGCGGGACAGGATAGACCGTTCGTTTATTCTCGACCGGACATGGGAGTATGAGCATTTTGAAAGGTATTATCTCTATCACGGATTGGTGTCATTTATTGTACGGAAGCTGATATGGATCATTAAAAATGGTGAGGAGAGTCAAAGCGCTGTTTTTATAGATGGGAAATGGCAGACTATAGACGGAAAGGAGATTGCCGCATCTAATGATGCAAAGATTGCTTTATGGCATCCGATTTTTGATTCTACTGAATCAGTCCTGCAATGGAGAAGCAGGTTAGAAGAGCTGCGATGGCAGCAGCCCATCAAGCAGGCATACAGGGAAATCTATCTGCTGACCGATGCGGAAGTCAATACCAAATCATATAGCAATCGTATGGCTGCCCACTTGCTCAAGCAGCACCAGTTTAATTCACTGACAGGCATCAGAAACTGGAAGTATCAGCTATTGGGAGCCTATGACGACGGGCGAGACAATGAAATTGCCACGCTGTCATTGCCAACCTGGGGACTGAGGGCGGAGTACTGGATCAATGAAGTGTATATGGATTCCGCCTTCAATGATGCCGGCATATGGGATTATGTGGCTACCGACCAGATAAAATTTGTGGACGATGAAGGGCAGACCAAAGATTTGATCGATGTTCCGAAAATAGTGTTGTCGGAAGTGATGCGTGATGCCGACCTGTTTGTAGGTGTGGCGAGTGTGGGTAACGATCCTGCCTGGCAGGATTCAGGGGGAGAACGTGTGCGTCAATACGGTGATTACTGGCAGCAGTATTCGTTTGGTGACCTGAATGAGATGGCCAAAACGAGAAAACAGGTACTTGAAAAGATTGTGCCAAGGCTGAAAATCAAGAATGTAGCCGAGATTGATGGGAAATTTTTGCGCGTAAAAGGCAAGGTCCGGGAATACAAAATCCATATTGGCAGTACCAATATTTTGATGGAACCCAATGATCAGTACCTGTGCATAGTGCCGGCATCCAGCCCGAAAACTGAGACTAAAAATGTCTTTCTTCCCTTTGAAGGTGATCGCGGGCTTTCCCTTATCATCAGCAAGGCTTTCCTTTTGGCAGATGATGATAAAATCACAGACCCTACAATTTTAAGCCAGTTGAAGAGGTGATATGGGCGCCGTAGCAGGTTAGGTTTCCAATGGGCGGATCAAATTAATTTAGGATAGCAGCTAGCAGATCAAATAAAGGCTTTACTAAGCTTCTGAAAGTTTGGTAAAGCCTTGTCCAATCAGGATCATCTGTAGGAAGTGGCGCTTCAAAACAGAAGACACTTTCAGATAATAATCCTGTAATGAGAGTGAAGTGTTAAAAATATACAAGTTTTCAAGCATCTAAAAGTTAATATTTGCAGCCAAAATGAATAATCTGATATTTGATAACATCAAGTCATGAGAGTCGCTACTTTGTTCATGTGCATTCTCAGCTTCTTTACCTACACTTTTGCACAAAAGTCAGGCAATGCTCCATTAATCAATGAGATCAAAAAAGAGAAGCCTGACCTTAACGTCATCAGGGAGCTGATCAAAAAGCCTTCTAATCTAAATTTCGTAGACGATCAAGGCATGAATGCTCTGCATTGGGCATCCACTTATGGTCATGCAGATGTGGTTATGCAACTATTGGCTTCAGGGGCAGACATAGATCATCAAAACCTGAAGGGGCTTACTCCCCTACATATAGCTGCAATTAAAAATGATGTTACCATCGCGCGATTACTCATTAAGGCAGGGGCCGATGTAAACATGGATAACACCAGAGGGTATACAGCACTTGGATGTGCTATCGATAGAAACTATTTAGAAATGGTTGAACTACTGATCTCTGCAAAATCCGATGTAAATAGATCCAATGCGGAAACGTGGCCCCCTCTCAACTTAGCCTGTAAAAAAGGATACTATGAGATTGCAAAACAACTTATTGCCGCAGGGGCTTACGTGGATGGTGATAGTTTGACTTGTGCCAGTTCTTCATATATTTTTTGCAAGAATATCCCTTTGCACATAGCCACTTTGAATGATAACCTAAATATCGTAAAGCTGCTTATTGCCTCGGGAGCATCCGTGGATAAGGCAAATGACTTACAGCAAACCGCCCTGCACGTGGCATCTTACAATGATCGTACAGAAATAGCGAGATATCTGATTGCTGCCGGCGCTACCATAGATTACCCTGATTCCGAGAAGGAAACGCCACTATTCGCAGCGTCGCAGAGTGGGTATTTGGAAACAGTAAAAAGTCTGGTTGCCGCAGGTGCGGATATAAACAAAGGGGATGAAGATCAATATACGCCTGCTTATGTTGCCTCTTACAACGGTCATGAGCAGGTTGTGAAATATCTTATCGAATCAGGGGCGGATATCAACAAGAATGGGTTTAGCAACGAATCGCCGCTTTATGTGGCTGCCTATAAGGGACACACCAGGACGGTACGGGTTTTATTAGAGGCAGGGGCAAAGATAAATGTTCAAAGATCCTGCGGTTCTACCGCTCTGGTAGGGGCCTCGCAGGAGGGCCATTTGGAAGTTGTAAAAGCGTTGGTTGCCGCAGGAGCAGACCTTAATATTGAAAATAGTTTTGGGACTACAGCTCTTAATAGTGCTGTATCAAGAGGCCATAAAACCATTGTTGAGTATCTATTGGCCTCAGGGGCGAATCCTGATGATGAAGATAAATACGGAACTGCGCTTTTGAAAGCCTCACGGGAAGGGGATTTGGAAATAGTAAAAGCTTTAATTGATGCAGGAGCAAATTCTGGTATAGGAGATTATGCAGGATCCACCCCACTTCATCGTGCTACCCTGAGAGGTCATAAGGCAGTTGTTGAATACCTTCTGGCCTCAGGAGCAAACCCTGATGTAAAAAACAAATATGGAGAAACAGCTCTTGATATGGCTAAAAAGTATCATCCGGAGCTTGAAAAGCTATTTGAATAATAAAATTACCAACCTCTACATTCCTTTATAGGTCAATCAACTATTTTGTAGGCTACTTTCTTACCGGCTTTCTCTGCTATTCATTTCATGCATAAAATCAGATATGATTTATGTATAAATGGATTTTAACAAGAAAATTCTAGAATTATTGTTGTGTATTCTGTATCATTGACTTTATTTTCAATTTAAAAAATACTGTTAACGGTAATTTGATCCGGCGAAATCCAGTTATTAAGGCGAAAAATCGCGGGTTCATTTGATACACGAATTATATGCCCTTCCTACGTTCATACAAACCTCAGCAGTTTAAAGACTCCCTGGAACGCATTTGGGTTGCGGAAATGGAAGGTTCAGAATACAATATGCTTATTCCACCCACACAGTATGTTGATCTTTTGATCCCTCTCAATAAAGAGGGGTTTATACTAAATGGCAACCTCTACACAACACCCATGGTAGAAGGTGTGCTGCAAAAACCAGTGCATTTGAAACTGCCTCCCAGATCCAAACTATTAGGGATACGGTTTTATGGTTTCGGCTGGTATCCGTTCGGAGGAGTAGAAGGAAGGGAAATTGCTGATGCCATCATACCTTTTGTCCCTGAGTCGGAGTGCCGGCAATTGATAGATAAAATATGCAACTCAGAAGATGAGAGAGAGGCAATAAAACATTGCATGAGCTTGCTCAATGTGCTTCATAACCCTAAAAGAGAACAGAAAATAGAGCTTATTAAGAGGTTTTACAAAGGATTTATATCCGACATGTCCAAGAACTCCATAGAAGAGTTTTGCCAGCTTACCGATACCAACTACATGACGTTGAACAGGGCCTTTACCAAAATTGTGGGCATACCGCCTAAAAAGTTTGAACGCCTCCTAAGGTTTAGAAAGTCTTTTGATGCCGTATTACGAACCGAAGACAACCTTACGGAGATAGGTTATAATGCCGGATATTTTGACCAGCCACACTTTGTGAAGGAATTCAAATACTTTATGGGTATGTCCCCGTCTGAATATTTGAAATTATTTAAAAACGAAAGACCGCTTATCATCCACGCCACAGTCGATTTTTCTGTATTCTGATCATGTGTTAAAAATATACAATTTTTTAACAGCCGGAAGATAGAAATTGCATTCCCAAGAGGGTTGGGCATCGGCATGATAATGTTAATTCTATTCGCTGATGGTTTGATGGCTACTGCATATGTTGCCTTCATTTTTTAATGGCTGACCCACTAAACTATAATCAATTTTATGATGCATAGATTATTTAGGCTTCTATCAGTTGTCTGTTCGTTGGTATGGTTTACTTCTTGTAATAATGATGATGAGGGGTTGGGGGTAGATAAGGGTGGTCTGGAGGCAGATCACTCGCTAAACCAGATGGTTTACACCTCGATGCAGGAACATATTTATGCGCTTGACCCTGCCACGGGTGAAAGCCGCCTGCTGGCTTCCCTGGCAGAGAATAACTATGTGGAAAATGTACTGGAATACCACAACGGTATTTTATACGCCGTGTCGGAAAGCAATGGTTTATATGCTTTTGAGGCACAGTCAGGTCAGTTACTCTGGAAGAAAGGTTTGCCGGATTTTAATAAAAGCTCAATCCATAAGACCCACCCGGTTTTTTATGATAATAAGATTTTTGTGGCAGGTCTGCGCGGTATTATGATGGCACTTGATGCCACAACAGGCAACACGATATGGCAGTTTGACTTTAAAGTTGAGTCGGACTACTATAAAAACATGTACGGAAAGCCCGCATTATACGGGGATTACCTGCTGTATGGAACATTGTCGGGCCTGGAAGATAACTACCTGGTGTGCCTGAACAACCAAACCGGGAAACTTCAATGGGTAGTGCCTTTGGAAGGTGAAGGAGTCAAAGGGCAGACAGTAGTAGTATCAGATGATATTGTGTATGTGCCGGGAGAGAACTTTGAAGCGCGTAGCCTGGAGGACGGAGAGTTGATATGGAGCTTCCCAACATGGAAACATGAGGGTACCAGCAAGCCGGTGGTGGCAGGGGACAAAATCCTCTTTAACGGTGCTATTGAAGACAGCCCATTCTATGCAAAACTGTATTGTCTGGATAAAAGAAGCGGTGAGCTGATATGGGAAGTAGAGACAGGTTACAATGATGCCGTAGATGTGAGCCCGAATGTGGCCGGCAACTTTGTTTTTGGTTTCTATCAGGAGGCCGATGAGAATTCACAGCTAAGAGGACGCCCTTTTGCCGTTTCGCTTGAGACAGGGGAGCAAATATGGAAAAATGAAAATATCACAATCAGGGCACTCATGACCTATGCCAACGGCCGCTTAATTTTCCCAGGCTTTAATAATATTGACAATAGTACCGGCGGAAGTATTTTATGTCTGGATGCCGCAACCGGAGAAATAATCTGGCAGAATGAAGAGCCTTATTATCCTTTTGCCCGGATCGCACCTATTGTAGTAGCTCAGAATGGGGTTTTTAAACCTTGACAAAATCGTGGTCAATTTTTCAGCATCAAACATAAAACGACTCCTTAAGCTCAAAGGCCTAAAAGCCGGAAACTTTAAACACATGAAAAAAATAGTATTTTTAATATTTTTCTTATTAGGCTCAATGGCCTGTTTTGCTAACGGACCGGTACTTTTATTCTCGGATATAGAATCTGGTCCAAAGAACGGTTGGAGTACGACCGAACCTGACAAAGGAGCTTCAGTGACCATCTGGGGACATGGCTTTGGTACTACCAGGGGCTCATCCTTTGTAACTGTCAATGGGGTAGACCTTAAAGTTGAAGCCGATTATGCCGTTTGGGGAGAGCATTGGCCAACTCAATTTTTTCAAAGAATAACTTTTTGGCTCAATGACTCAATGATTGATGGTTTGGGAGAAATAACAGTTACGGTTGACGGAGTAGAGTCAAATCCTTTACCTTTTACCATTCGACCTGGTACTATTTATTTTATTACTGAATCAAACCCAGGAGGAACGGGCACACTAAATAATCCCTACGAAGTATCTACTGCCAATTACAATTGGATAGACAACATGGCACCAGGAGACATCTATTATTTTAGAGATTCAAAAATCTATGATGGGGAATATAACGGAGGAAATTCAGTCATTTGGATAAGAAACAGCGAACAAAGCGGCACCGCTTCATTACCCATTGCACTATTGGCATATCCTGGCGAGAGCCCCAAATTTACTGTAAACTCTTATAGTGTTAATCATAACAATGCGGTAAAATTTGATAACAACTATATGGTCTATTCAGGTTTTAGTATTGATTCTGAATGGATGGGTGCCGCCATGCATGGAGATTTTCACAGGTTTATTGGTAATGATGTTGTTGGGTTGAAAAACTGGCACGGTGCAGGAACAGGAATTGTAGTAACGAAGGGGGATAGAAATATTTTACTTGGAAACGCTATTCATGGAGGTAACAGTCAAAATAGATTTGACCACGGGGTATATTTCTCAGGGTGTTCTGATAACGGAGGGACTGAATTGGGGTGGAATCACTTTTACGATAATGATTTTGGACGGGGCCCAATTATTTCAATTAACCATCAGGGAGATCGTTGTGCCACAGGGCAGATTTTGGATGCTCATTTTGTTTTCAATAACATTGTTGATTGTAGCGCCCAGCGGGCTACCGCAATTAACGTATATGACCTTAGCTATGATGAGGGAGAAGAAGAACCTGAACCTACCTATGTCTATAACAATGTATTTATCAATTGCGGCACATATGACGACACGGATTCCCATGTTGCCTATGCTCCGGCTATGATGCATAATGCTGCCGGGCATGTACGCTTTTATAATAATACACTATACAATTCCGGCTACATTGGGTTTAGGATAAGACCCCATGTAACGAGCACATACATAAAGAATAATATCGTCCATATGTCACCTGATTTCCCCGGGCCAACAGGGAATCATTATACATATATTGATGACGAATCTGTTGTCTCACTATCTAATAATTTGTATTACGGAATTGGAAGCTATTCCCCTTGTACTGGCTGTCCTGTAGACTCGGACAATGTAAACGATTCGAACCCCTTATTTGCCAGCCCTGCCTCACTTAATTTCGAATTACAAGCAACCAGCCCGGCAATTGATGCGGGCACATCAACTCTTGTATTCGAGGTAGATCCTCCTGCCTACGCTCCAATTACGCGTGACCTGAACTTGCTATTCAGGGGCGATACCCCTGGCATTGGTGCTTATGAATCTACCCCTGAAATTGTTTCCCAAGTTGATAACACTAATTCACCTGATTTTATGATTTACCCGAATCCGACTAGTGACTATATTCAGATAAAATCAGGTGATAAGCTTGCACAACTGAGTATATTCAACTCTATGGGACAATTGGTAAAAACCATAGAAGCTCCTGAAAATCAGGTCTTTCTGGATTTGTCAAGTGGAATATATCACTTAGTGTTCACAACAATGGATAATCGTCTGCTCAACCAAAAACTGATTGTCTGGTAGATGCTTTTGTGGAATAGTAATTCTGATGTCATTTTCCTTTTATTAGCACCCATGGTTATCGAAGCTTCATGTGCAAACTTTCTTAATAACACTGATATACGTAGTGACTATCAAATAATGAAACTCAGGCATCTGCTCTGCCTTTAAAATGCAAAATATGATCCTTGGAATAGACCTGGGTACCACCCATAGCCTGGTAAGTTATTTTGACGACGGCCAACCATGTCTGGTGAGCAATGCCAGTGGGCAAGTGCTCACTCCCTCCGTGGTCAGCGTAGATGATGACGGCACCATTCTGGTTGGGACAAGTGCCAAACACCGGCTGATCACACATCCTGATGTTACTGTCAGTGAGTTTAAGAGGTTTATGGGTACGAATAAGACATTCACCCTTGGTGATCATACATTTGATGCTACCGACCTGTCTTCCTTTGTACTTAAGAGCCTCAAATCCGATGCAGAGGAGCACTTGAATCAGGAAATAAACGAAGTGTGTATTTCTGTTCCGGCATACTTCAATAACAAACAACGTGAAGCTACCAAACAAGCCGCAACACTGGCCGGATTTACTTCGATACGCCTGCTCAATGAACCTACGGCTGCCGCTCTTGCTTTCGGTGTAGATGGTCGCCAAAGTGAAGAGGCCCATTACATAGTGCTTGACCTTGGTGGAGGAACCTTTGATGTGTCCTTGCTGGAAGTATTCAACGGTATCTTTGAGATCCATGCCTCGGCAGGAGACAATTACCTGGGAGGCAAGGATTTTACTGAAGCCATAGTACAACACATTACAGAAAGGCACCGGTTGGACATTGCTACCCTGAGCAGGCAGGATAAAAACAAACTCTACAAAGCTGCGGAATCCGTAAAATATCAGCTATCCGAAAAACTTAGTACCGGTATTTCCATTAATCTATCCGAAGCAGCCTTTGAATATCAACTCGACCTTTCGACGTTTGAAGAAATATGCGAAAAGCTGCTTCATCGAATTAAACAGCCTGTTATCCGTGTGCTCTCCGATGCAGATCTGGCCACCTCTTCCATCACGGGGGTCATACTGGTTGGAGGAGCCACACGGATGCAGCTATTTCGCACCTTGACGAGTCGCTTGTTTAAAAGCATTCCCCGAAGCGATTACCACCCTGATGAGGCAATAGCCAAAGGCTGTGCCATACAAGCTGCACTGCTGGGCAAGGAAAATGCTGTTAGTGAGATCATTATGACCGATGTCTGCCCGTATACACTGGGAGTGGCCATAGTGGGCAGAGGTGCTATGGGTGAAGAATTTTTACCCTTGATAGAGCGCAACAGCACCATTCCGGTGAGTGAGTCCCGTCCCTTAGTACCCGCACATCCCGATCAGACCGGGGTCACTATTCAGGTGTATCAGGGAGAGTCCTTTGACCCCCAGCATAATTTATTTCTGGGCCGGCTGGATATTGATCTGCCCGATGACCCCGAAAAGCGCAGGATACTGCTCACCTATACTTACGACCTGGACGGCACCCTGGAAGTAGAAGTAAGCATTCCGGGCACTGACAAACGCGAAAGGGCCTACATCAAAGATGGTGAAGCCCATACGGAAAGAACCACCGGGAAGCGCTTTGAGCAGCTAAAGCATTTGAAAATTTTGCCGTGCGATCAGCAGCGAAACCGTGAAATGATAGCCCGACTCGAGCGACTGTTTGAAGAATATACCGGACAAAATCGTGAATATATCGGCTTTCTGTTGAGACATTTTAAAGAGGTGTTGGCAACTCATAATAAAAGGAAGGTAGAGGAAGCCTTTAAGTATGTAGAAGAAGAATTGCATTATTTTAAAACCAGAGAATTAGAAATATAATGGATTGTTGGAGCAAGCTGGGGATAGAGCCGACCACCAATAAGCGCGGCATAAAAATAGCTTACACAGAGCTGTTAAAGCTATGCAGGCCGGATGAAGACCCCGAAGGGTTCAGGCAATTGCGTAAAGCCTATGAAGATGCCCTCACCGAATCACGTTTTTTAAAGGATGCCAGCCATCCTCCAAAGCAGGAGCCCGATACTGTAAAGGAAGACGAAGAACCGCTGGGGAATGAAACGATACCTGCAGTAGTCAGTGTTGAAGAAATTACTTCCATCACTGTGTTGGATCAGGCTTTGACACAATTGTACCATGATGTGGACAGGCGCCATAGAAAGGAAAATTGGGAAGCCCTTTTTAATAGCCCTGTTTCCTTTGAGCTCGATCATGCCCGGGCTTTTGAAGACCACGTGGTGTCATTTGTGTGTGCCAATAACCTGCTGCCAGATGAAGTTTTAACTGCCTTTGCCTTACATTTCAGGTTTGTCGAGGAATTTATCCGTTTCGAATCGCGGGAATACTTCCGGCAGGCTCAGTATCTTTATTATTACCTGCATAGTGGCCTGCAGCGCCTGGCTTACCCAAAGCCTGAAATCCTGCCTTCCGACTCGCAGGCCCACCTGGAATTTTTACAAACCAGGCGCATGGTTGAGGATAGCATCATTTTCAGGTATCTACCGCCCGATGAGTTGCTAAAAACCTACCAGGACAGTATAAAGGAAGATCATGAACTCAGACTTTATATAGCCAGATACTGTCTGGGGTATGGCGCTTTGGAGCAGGTGCACCAGTTGCTGGACAGTGATAAAGCCGCACAAGTGGGAGGTGATGCTTTTGCATTGTTGGGCGAGTGCTTCTACAGGCAGAGACTTTATAAAGAAGCACTTCAACACTATCAGCACCATGCCCGGCTTTGCAGTGAAATACCGGCTACCACCAGCAAGGGTATTGCACTATCCCTTGCCGGACTCGGAGAACAAGAGGCAGCTATGGAGCTTTTACTGCAATTGGTAGATCAGCGCCCGCACGATTTTGAGGTTCGTCAAAAACTCAGTGAAATCCAAAGACAAAAGATTGAAGAGCTCAAGGGAAATACTGATGGGGAGAAAGGTCTCCAACTGGGGCAATTGCTGTTTGATGTAGGCCTTTACAACGAATGCATGGCCATAATAAAGCCAATGAAGTACTATCTGGAAAACCAAAGTAATCCGTTACTGGCCAAATGCTATTCAAAGTTGGGCAACTATGTAGATGCAGGTCACGAATTTTATTACCTGATCCAAAGTGCCCGGTTGCGGCAGGAAAACATTGTGGATTTGGCAGCAGAATACATCTTGTGTTGCGAGCTTGACCTTGGGCCAAATCAGTTTCGCAAGATCGTAGGGCCAGAACTCAGCAAACTATGCGAAGCCGCCCGGTCCAATGCTGAATATGCTTATGTGGTGGCTCTTATCTATACACGCATGCCCGGCTTACTCAAAGTTGATAGACAACAAGAGGCGGACAGCAAAGCCAAGGCACTGTATTTTGTTGATCTGGCCACCTCTCTTGCACCAAACAATGGGCGTTACCACTATCTGCGGGGCAGCCTGATGTATAAAGCAAACAAAGATGAAGAAGCTATAAAAAGTTATGAAATAGCGCGCCCGTTAGATTATGCAGATTATTTATTGAACTTCAGGTTGGGAATGGCCTACTTCTACACCAAGCAGTATGATATGGCCATCAATCGCCTGGAGTTTACCCTTGGGCTGAACGCAAGCCCCCGAGACGAGTACAATCTCGCGTCACGCCTGATCATTTGTTATAGTAAGTTGGGAAATGCCGAAAAAACGATTGAATGGCTCGCTAAAATCAAAGGAAATGAGCATACAAAATCAAACTTTGCTCATACTCCTTTGTGCGTTTTGATGGATAACTGCATGCACCTGCCTCCCTCAGTTCCCCGGTTTTTATTAGAACTCATTAGCACTTTAGAGAACATCAGAGAGTTGGAATACAAACAATATTGTGATCTTTTCTTGCTTTTACTCAAGCAAATGGGTGATGAGTATGACGAAGAGCGCAAACAATTGGAGCATGATTACAACAGCCAGGGTAAACTTTTTAGTCACTAAAAAAGCATTTCTACATGGAAAATAGACAACGTGAATTGACAGGGCAAAAGCTATGGCTGGTTTCGCTAGGCAGCATGCTGGCAGTTCAAAATGGTTATTATGTTAAAGAATTATTACTCGATGAACCAGATGATGAAGCACGTATAAATGAAGGGCGCGTATCCCTCAAACGTGACTGGGGCATTCATGACAGGGAAACATTAAAAGACTCACTCGCTTTTTTGGATAATGGCGGCCATAGCAGAGGGTACATGGATATGGCTCGACAATGGGGCCATATCCATGAAGAGCAATGCGAGAAAGCACTGGCAAGTATTGACGATGAAACCTATAAAAGCAAAGTACGTCTGGTCAATACACACCACATGGCATTGCATAATTGTGGCATCTATGCATGGGATGCCGGACGTGCTGCACATCTGATCCGGGATGCATGGTATCTGGGAATTATCACTGAGGAAGAAGAAATCTGGGAACTATTGCTGCAGTGGGGTAAAAAAGTGCAACCGCAGTTTACCGGTTGGGATCACTTCGGCTTGAGTTATGCAGTGGGTAGGGCTTACTGGGCAGTACAAAATCTGAGCAAGCCCTTTTGTAACAATATGTACACCACTCTAAGAAAAATAACCCTGGACACAAACCATCCCTGGAACCAACTCGAGTGGAACCTGCTGTTGCAGGATCCCTAAAAAGTGGTGTAAAGCCCTAAACCTTACCTGTTTGTAAATTCACCAAACTAACTAATGATATGTATTTGTATAAAACAATTTTAAGATCTGTAACAGCCTTACTTTTTATTATACCGTTTGTCTCGGCTTGTAAGGATGACAATGATGCTGACCCTGATCCTGAGCCTGAGCCGGTCGCCGACGGCATATTATTTCAGGAAAACTTTGATGATCAGCCGGACTATACCAGCTCTGAAACCCTGAGTCTGAACTGTTGGACACATCGCAGGAACGGTGAGGATGTCTGGTCACCATCAACAGGTTTCTCAAACCATCATGATGCCTTTGAGATATTATCATCCAATGCGGATAAAGCCCGGGGAGGTTCGGGAAAGTCATTTGTGGGGTGGCGCGAATCATACAAAATGGAATGGAACAACTGGAACTCCGACGGCATACTGGCCAAGTACTTTGAAGAGGGGCACGAAAAGCTATATGTGCGGTTCTGGATCCGTTTTTCTGATAATTTTACTCCGGCAGGGCAAACCAAACTTTTTAGAATATCAAGTTGGGATGAAGAGGGGGACTTTTTTGGTTATGGGCCTGACCGGTACAATGCCCCGATCCTGATATGGGATTATAATCACAATGATTACGGGCAAAGAAACTTTCTGGCATTTCGCGGGCACCCTCAGGAGACCAACTATTTCCAAACCAATCCCAAGCTGGTGGATCTGCCCAGAAATATTCATAATGGGGACATCAATCTCAATTTTGATAACAATATACGCGACTTGGATGGAGATGGTAACAATGACAATGAGGTAACGCTGAAAAGCCTCGTAACCGGGGAAGTATTGTCAGGGATCGTTTCACACGACGATGTTTATGGTAATGTTTGGCATAAAGTAGAGTTCTTTATTCAGATGAATTCAGCCCCAGGAGCCATGGATGGCATCATTGTACAGTGGCTTGATGACCAGTTGATCTTCAAAAACATCAAAATGCCATGGATGGGCAATGAAAGTGAAGGAGGAAGAAAGTTTAATGTTGTAGCCATCGGAGGGAATGACTTCTTCAGGTCTTACCCTAATGACGACAAACATGAAGAGTGGTATGCTATTGATGATATTGAAATGAGAAGCAGCCTGCCTGAGGGTAAGTCACTGTAAGAAATCTAATAGGCTTCAGGGAACCTCTGTTTGGGGGCGTTTGCATGCAAGCGTG
>NZ_SMLW01000537.1 GCF_009711405.1 Fulvivirga kasyanovii
CTCAAATCGGAGAGATTCTCCTTTAGTTTACAAGTTGGTATGGGAGACGCAACTGGAGTTGCAATTGAGCAAATTAAAAATGGGTTGCAAGACGTAATAAATAAATCGCTCGACCGTGCAGACTATTCATTGGCCAAAGCAGCAATCCAAGCCCTTGGGGCTATTGATGCATGGAAAGAAGCTAATTTGGACTTATTGGAAACCGCTTTTGATCAACTAGACAAAAAATCACGAAATTTATTTACCAACATGTCCGTTCTCATAAATCAAGCAAATGAATTGGTCACCAATAACCTGGAAACATCTAGGCAAATAGTCGAAAATACCAATCAAATCACTGAAAGCATTCCAGGTTCTGGAAAGCGCTCTTTTATTTTAAGATATTTTCCAAGTGTATTATCACCATTGATCGCAGATAGCGTTCTAATTACGTTTCGGGGTGTCAATTTAGAGAAAGCTCAGATAGGGGTTACTCTTCCAGATAATACTGTTCGCAAAGTGAACATAGTTGGCCCACAAGAGGTAAGTTTTTGGCTACCTATCTCGGCGTTGCCCATTGATCAATCGAAACACCAAGTATTTGAATTAAAAGTAAATCATATAACCAGAGACGGAAATACAGCAATTTTTTGGCCAAAGTACAGAAATGTAAGTCGCACCATTCTTATTAGTAGTTTGCCCAAACAAGCCGCGACATTTGCTCTTACAGGCATTAGATCTTTTGAAAATGAAGAAAGAATTATCTACACAGCAGATATGGGTAGATTCAGTGGGACTAACACAAGTGTAGAGAAAATAGCAAACCTTGCAAATGGTTACAAATGGGACCTACGTGGAGGGGTCTCCTCGCATCAAAATTTTAGGATTGTGAGTACTGGTAGAGGAGAAGCGGGAAGGTGTCAGGAAATTATCTGGAATGGCTCAAATGAGCATGGAATAATTGGGAGGGCAAGACTTGATAGAATCAGGCAAGTAAGGTTTCCCGATGTGAGGTACAGCGACGGTTATAAGCATTGTGGAATTGAAGGGCCTATTTATCGCTTTATTTCGACAACCGCCGGTTTGGAGCCGATCTCAGGTCAGTTGTTTTGGGGACAGGATGAAATAATCGAATTACCCACGGATATCTCCGAATTTACGTTATCGATTAAATCTTTCACAGGGGAAGATAAAATAATCACGAATAATTATTCTGACGAGTTCCTTAGTGTTTCAAAAGAAAGAAGCAGACTGATTATTCGAACCAAAATACCGACTGACTTGATAAAATAAAGGCGTCTGGCAAACTATAATAGGCGAATCGAGGTGCTTCTGCCTCCTGGAGTTGAACGTGTTATGGTTTGGTATGATAGCCTTGTTTTGGTGTAACCTTTCATCAAGTTAGGCTGATAAATAACAATAAAATAGCAGCAACACCAGAAACAGGGTAATCCTAGTCATTCTCAGGCTTTTTCCTATTTAACTTTCAGGAGTTCTCCTCTGGAAGGTGATACGCTTCCAATCCTACCCTTACGACATAAAAAATTAAACGAATAAGTACCATGAAAACAGTAAAATTCAATTTCAAGCTCACTTCAAAAGGAAGCTTGGCAAACGTATTTTTTTACCCGGAACAAGAAGATGTTTCGATTTTGCTAAAAGCAGATTCAAAAGGCAAAGAATGGAAGAATGAATCATTTGAACTTTTGGTAGAAGATCCCTTTGAGTATACACTGCACGTTTATGGTGTGAGTGGAACTGAATGGGAGGCGGAACTTAAAATAATAGGTGATTCTGAAGTGAACTTTTTAAAGTGGTCTGGTACTACAGGAGACACAAGAAGAAATATATCCGTCAGGACTAAACCAACTAAAAACCTTCCATAGAATATGAAAAAGCTTATATTAATAATTGTGTTTGCGTTATATTCAAACTCGATGAATGCGCAATTTAGCATAATTCAAGACGGTGATGGTGAAACTTCATTGCAGCTAATGAAGGCAAGTACAGTAGCAATTAATGCAGCAACAACCTCAATTGGTTTTTCTGTCTCACCAGATAATACAGACAAAATAAAATGGGCCATACACTCGACAGCCAATGCAAAAGACGGCCTTGCCAAGCTTTTCGAAGGCGGTAAATTTCTTTTAAGCGGTAAATCAGGCGCTACAGTTATTTATGATATGAGTAAGTATGGAACCAGAGACGACCCACGAATTGGTAATTTGGTTTATCAATTCCTTGGAGGGGAACTTTTATACTCCAGGTTTGAGGTCATAGATTCAACCAAAACATTTGATAATCAAATTTCCGAGCAGGCAAATAGGGGTTTTAGAATTAACTATGGCTGGAATTTCCTAAATGTCGAAAGCACTAAAACCATCCTCAACGTTTTAGGTCCCTTTAGCGCAGGTCTGTCAGTTTCGCTTGGTAATAAAGATAATACCGATATCATTGATCCCGTAGAAGTTATAACTTCCTCTCGAAGTTACAGCAATGGAGCAATTACCAGAACAATCTCCAGCACTAGTGATGCTTATGAATCAAATGCGATTGCAAAAAATCTATTCTTTTCCAGATTCAACTTTGACTTCGGTAAGCATTTACCTGGTAATAGGTTATTTGCCAATATTCACCTGACATATGCCACTGATGAAGGTCTCAAGCCAGTTCTTAACCCCTCATTTGGGTTCTTTGTAATGAAAAATGGAGCACCACTGGAAGCTATAGTTGGCATTCAATTACAGACATCAGACTGGTCAAATAATCGAAACTCAGAAAAAGGAAGATGGGAAAGAACCTCCCTGGTCTTAACAGCAGGGTTCCCCTTTTAATTGAAGGACGAGCCTGGCAAAAGGAAAGCCGTCTTTCGTTTTGATGAGATATTGTGAATAGTCGCTGGCCCTTTATTATCAAAAAAAAGGTAGAGGGTTCACTATAAGATAAATGGGCGGAGTAGATAATGCTGGTGCCAGTGGCAATTTAATACTCGTGCTTCAAAATTTGAATTTAGTAAGAAAATTCGTTTCAAGCTCTTTAAAGCATTAAAACGAAAAGTAAATTAGTTGCTTTGGTAGTCCTCCAACAGCAATAGTTCGGGGGTGGAAAGCATGATCTGCTCATGGCTCATCAGGCTATGGATAACTGTATAGACTGCATCCGTAAAGTTAGCAATATCACTGTCACTATTTAAATAGCAGCGCATGGTTTTCATTAGCCGCTCAAAAGCCTTGTCATAGTTGACCACAATCAGCTCATCGGTATATCCGTAGGTATGCGCACCGGTTTTGATGGCCTCACCCAAGAGAAGCCCCATTTTCAGATACCACATAAAACAGGCTTTCAGTTCGGGAGCATTCATTACCTGATCTACATTCATTGCATTTAGTTTTAGATGAACACTCTTTTGATTGCGGTTTTAAACTCACCTGAAGGAGCATGGAAGTCCCAAATATACCTGTCTGCATTTTCTACTACCTGTTCCCGGAGCTTTGGATCTTCGATAAGGGATACTATTTTTTCATGCCATTCCTTGCCGGTGTCTGCCAGAAAACCATTGTCCCCATCTTTAATGATGTCCTTAAAAGGCGCAACATTTGATGCAATAACCGGCACCTGGGCTGCTGCCATCTCCTGGTACTTAACCGGAGATTTGGTGCTGTTATAACTGGTATCACGCAAGGGTAGGAGCGCTATATCCAATGCAAGTTCATGGAGCCGGGTAAAATAATCTGTAAAGCAAACCGATTTTTCAATTGTACAGGTTAATTCTTCCAAAAGATAATTTCCCATTGGGTCTTTGCCATTCCATCCAAAGAAAATTAACTCCACTTTACCGCCATAAATTTTTTGTATGTTCTTCAACACACCCAGTATTAAAACAAAATCCGCATGCATACTGCCATTACCGACAAGTCCAATCCTGGTAATATTACTGGTAGGTTTTTGATGTAACGGGATTTCCTGATAGGTATAGCTTGAGAAAAAATTCGGAACATATTCAAACCGGGGTATGGATTCCGATTCTAATGACTTTACCAAGTGCTGGTACTGTACCTTCAATGCCTCTGAAGCTGCTGTAACCACATCCATCCCCGCCAGATTAAGAAGTAACTGCTCCCTTTGCTTATCTGTTATCTTCCGATAATCAGGATGATATTGGGGCATGGCATGATAGCTAATGTCCATATCCATCACAAATTTCAAATCCCTTTTAAACATTGACATGTTCCTTATAATATAAGTCGCATCGGTAAGCATAGCCGGAAGCACTACATAATCCGCCCAGTCTATCAGCAATGCATTTATATCATGATTAGCCTCATCAAATTGCCTGGTAAAATCCCACTTCTGTATATCGGTTATAATAGCGACATGCGTTTTGGAAGTATTCAGCGTAAGAGCGGGCAGGATCATCCGATAGTATCCACTGCCATTGAGCCAGGGTGCGACATAAAGTACATGGAGTTTATTGTCATCCATAGCGTATTCCGGATATTTAGCTTCAAACACCTGGTGTTCTTTCAATCTTTTATAAAGGGCTTTTACATCTTTCATTGATCGTCATTTTTTGGTTCCTGTTTTACTCCTTTGTGATACTTCTCGATAAGCTGACGGGTGGATTTATCATAGATCTCAGCATTTTCTGCGTTGGCTCCGTAGTCCGCAATCTTTTTCCTCAACCGGGCCAGACCAGTTTCCCTGTTTCTTGATTTTGAATAGCGGCTACGCCAGTCAATAGAATGTAATGTGCGGATATTGCCATCTTTGAACCACACGATCATTTTGCTGAAAGAGTCCCTGATCAGCTTCCAGCCGCCTTTGGGTAGTTTCTCTGTTTCGCTCATTTGAAGTATTTAATAAGTTCTTTGATCTGAATTTTTCGAACCGGATAGTTCGTATTAGAGGCATGGATAACCGGCTGGCCACCTTCCAACACAATGATAATTTTCAGCAGGTCAGCCTGTAGGTTTTCGACTTCACAGAAATGATCGAGGTAGCCCGACACACCATCGGCTACTTTTCTCTCCAGTTCAGGGTTGTATAAGTCTCCAGCAAAAAATTTTACCAATTCTCCAAGCGGGAGGGGGTGAATTTTCCTTTTCTCTATCAGCCATGCTTTCACCTGGTCAGGCTTTTTGATAATCACAAAGAGTTCATCAATTGCAGTACCTGTTTTCTGCGATACTTCTGTAAAGTATCGCCTGACGTTGTCAGTAGCTTTGGCCTCGATGCCAAACAGGTCTATGGAAACTTCTTCCATATAACCTTTCAGTCGCTCCTTAATGGAGGGTTTTCTGTTGTTCATAGATTTATTTGATTAAAAGATTAATTACTCATCCATTGTAGGGTCTGCGGGTCAAGAACTGCTGCATAGAACTGATCCAGTAGTCCCGGATCGTTAAGCTTTGATACCCTTGTTTCACACTCCCTAAAGAGTTGTAGGGAAAGCTGTTCTTTGTCTCTGCCTTTTTTTCTGGCGTTCATCAGACGCCTGATCTGGGCACGGAGCACCGTTCTGCCATGTATTTCCTTTTCCCGCTGCTTTTGCTTCTCATACCATTTTTTTGTGCCGATAAAGCCGCTGGGGTTGTCTATGGAGAAGTAGCGGTCGGGTAGCTGTACATATCGTTTAGCAGGTTCTTTTTGCACGAACTTGCCAGCCATGTAGATCCGCTCCACATACTTCTGGTGAATGCGGGCAAGGCTATTGGTATTCACCGGTTCATAAAGCTTTTTGACCAGGTGCTCACCGGCCTGGATCTGGCTTTCGGTCAGATGCCTGTCTTTGTAGAGGACGTTCAGCGCAAGGTTCCAGAGTTGGGTGCTGTACATCTTGAGAAAAGTGCTGCGGGCAGCATGATCCTGTTGATCACTTTCTGCCCGCAACGGCACTTTTTCTCCTGTATCTTTCGTTTGTGGCGGCAAAGTATCCCGTACCGGTTCCGGCTCATCCGGGGTGTCGTTGCCAGCTTTTTGTTGTTTTTCTTGGTGAAATTCCGGAGATTTTATCTGGGAAAGCCTTTCGTTGCCAGTTTGTTCAGCAGCTTCGGACTGTTTTTCTTTGCTTGTGGCTTGGTTTTTTTCTATAACTTTTTCTCCTGTGTATCCTGAAACTACGTTGCCAGTTAACTGTGGGCCCTCGTCCGCATTTTCATGCGGAGCGGTTTGCTGTTCTGACCTGTCGTTGCCAGTGATATCAACACCTGTGAGCGATAGCTCACGCCTATTTTTTTCGTTGCCAGGAGGAATGTTCAGCCCTTCCGGCTGATCTTTTAAAATGTTGTCAACAGCATTTACTATATTATTCTTTGTGTTACCAGCATATGTATGCGGACATTTTGTCCGTTCGGAATTTTCAAAATGTGCTCCTGCTGTTTTTGGAGGGGTTTCCTCTTTTTCACCCTCACGGTCATTTTTCGACTTATCCACCGCTTCATAGGTATTTATGTACAGCACTTTTGTATTTATCCACAACTCATAATCTGCGTTGGAACCATGCCATACCTTTTCAGTAATAATACCTGCTTCTGAAAGCCTGTTGATATGTCTTCGAATGGTGCGGTCGGAGGACTTAATAAATCCTGCCAATTGCTGGCTGTTGGTTCGCAGGGAGGGTAGCTCTTCTCCGGGAGCTATGGCATTCGATTTTAAAAGAGAAATACCATATATGCGGATAATCTCTTTGGCCGTCAGCACCACACCGCCACGGAGTTTATCAGCGATTGCCGTCCTGGGCATATTGTATTCCTCTATATACCTGTCCAGGGCTTTATAGGAATGGGAATAGTTAATGATTTTCATAGGGCCTTTCCCTTTGATATAAACCCTATGATCATACCAGCCTTGGTCTTGGCATTTTCCAAACCTTGGCATTCAAACTGTACAAAGCCATTTCCTGTAACCCTGAAAAGCTCACCGGCGATCAGCTCCAGGCGGATATTGTTTATCCTGCTGTAATCCTCTTTGCTATCCGGGAATGTAGCAGTCCAGGTGCATGGCCGCTGGTACTGCCAGTCTACTTTTTCCACGTTGTTCATCATACTACCTGTTGAAAGGCCCGGTAAATCTCAAATTGCTTCAGCTCCAGGTTAGTGGCTTCTCTTACCAGGCGCACATGGCTCACCCATATAATTCCTGGTCGTTCTACAATTGGAGTGTTTTTAAACTCCGCAACAAACACACGGTTATCGCTTGTGCAAAAATCTTTGGGGTTGCTTGTCAGCCAGGTGCCTATTTGGCCTCCAAAATGCATCCATTCAGTTTTTCCTTCTCTGGTAGGAAGCTCCCATAGCTCATTTCGTGTATCAATAGAATTTCCATCAAGATCCAGCACCTTGTACCAGGACTTCGATTTGTTTTCTTGCAGGCTCATCATATTATTTGTGATTAAGGCTTTGCGATAGGGTCTGACTTACAGAACTTCGACAAGCCGATGGGATTACCGGCAGTTTCCTGACCACTGAGTAGTCAGGATGTTTTCTCAACAGGTTATTGATCTCGGCCATCAGGAGTTTTCTGCAAGGGTCTTCTTCGATCAGCTCAACTTTCATGTTTTCAAAAATTTGATTCCGGCTGTAAACCAAAAGAATTTTATCATTCGAAAACAGGTACAAATTTCTGGTTTACCCCCAGTGTACCCCCAGTATTTGAAAAATTTAAATCACTGATATACAGATAATAATTGCGTTTACCCGTAAAGTGTTAGTTGAAGTTAAAAAAAGTGCAGTCCCTCTTAAGTACAATTTTTAGAGAGAGAAATAATTATGACACAATTGATGTATGAAATTGACTCCGAAATGATAAATTTTTAAAAAAATATGATGAAAAATATATCTCATGAGACTTTATTTGCGTTAGTCTTCACTGCAATCGTTTGAAAAAAAGTTTTTTTAGGGGGTACACTGGGGGTACAGATTGCGAATGGGCCGATTTTAGGCGGTTTTTAAGCTTGAAAATATAACTTTTTAAAGAATCTTGTTTTCCTTTAACGGGGTATGTCACCATTATAAAGCCAGACCCTCAATTTTTATGTGTTAACAAAAGCTTTTTATGAACAGTGTTTCCTATGAGCCAAATTCCTTTGTTGAATTTATTACAACCTTTGAACTGGATACAATAAATGGCTTAACTGATGAAGATTACATAACCCTATACAATGGGTTCAATTCATCAATGGAATATATTGAAGTACTTATGGAACGGTTTAAACGTTTCAGGCAATTGCTGCTGGATTTTCCGTTAAATCATAGCAGCTCGCGGAGAAGGATGTATATTATCAATGCGTATTATTTACTAAAGTATGCGCAGGACAAGTTGCCGTATATCAAAGCCGTTCTTGATGGGCGTTTTAAATATAGCTCTCAGCCACCGGTGTGCGGATGCACCCAGTGTCAGTTGGATTCATTTTGCAGTCATAAATATGGCTCATGGAGAGATTTTCAGCATCACAAACTACACCTGATGTTTGCTCACCACAAAAAGGTGGTAGTGAATACCCTACGCCTGTTCAGGGTGTATGCTCACATGGAGGGAATAGATATAGAAAAGCTGGACTTGGATTATCCCTTGGTAGCAGCTATGTATGCAGCGGGCAAAAGGTCAAGCTCTATCTTACCTTCTCCAGTAGCTGTAGAGCAGGTCAAAAAGACAAAGCTGACACTGAAGCTCCCTTCAGAGGCTATAGGGTATCTTTTCTATCCTTTGTTTAAGAAAATAGCCGGGGAAAATGTGAACAAGACCGAACTTTCCCAATTTCTGTCTGACATCTTTCAAACAGAAAAGTCAGGAGAAGTTAGTCATAAGCAGATACGAAAAGGGTTTTATGAAGTTGACCAGAACACCGAAGAGGTGATTCGCGAAGCTGTTACTTATTTATATGACGTAATTATCAACAAAAAACACCGAACAATATAAACGAATGAACGGGGTACCCGTTCATTCGCGATGAAAACCGAATATGCCGATTAGCACAGGCTTACTTCGTTAATTCCAGGATACAGGAAGGAAAGAATAGCCTTTTGATCCGGATTGGAAAGATCGAGCGGCTGGAGAATGGCTTGCAGCCTGATGCCAATACACTCAAACATCTGGATTTCGCTTTGAAGCCGGAAAGAAGTCCTGGCAACCCTGTCCCAGGTGGTTGTCAGAACATAGTCCAAGGATTCCCGGTGTAATCGGGCATAGTAAGCCATATTTTCATAACCTAATCTATTTTGTAAGGTTTGGGCATCAAAATCAGAATATACATGCTCTATTTCAATCTGCCTGTCATTGCACCACGCCCTGAGCACGGCCTCCTGTTTCTTTATCTGATTTCTTCCTGCATCTCCCGTTAAAGATGATCTCAGGTATAATAAAGCTTTTTTTCTCGTCACTCTCATAAATAATCTATTTATACTTACTCACTTTTTGTAATTATATCATTATGCTGCAAATCTATATGATGTAACTATAAATTTGGTGGTTTATTATATAGGTATTAACTAATTATATAAAATAGAAAGTCTTGAATAAAAAGGTTACATTAATGTAACCTTTTAACTCAAGCATACGTGAAAGGACTGTATGATAGAAGAAGAAATAAAATTTGATGAGCAAACGTACGTATTGCTCCTCAATGCGCTCAACAGGAAAGAGCTGACAAAAAAGGATACCGGTCTTACCTCCCGGGTAATCAACAATTGGGATGAAGAGGAATTGATTGATGATGAACGGGAAATCAAAACGACCTGGAGAAAGTTCAGTGTTGTTGACATACTCTGGATCAGTACTATTGGTGACCTTAAGGAATTTGGGGCTGGTACTAACATAATCAGAAAAGTAAAGCAGCATCTTTTCTCTAAACTTCCCGGTAGATTCGGGGAGACGAGACTGGAGCGTCATATTATTCAGGTCATTTCAATGGCTAAGCCTACATTCATTGTCGTTGATTCTACCGGAGATACGGAGGTTCTTACAGGAACCCAATACCTTGAAAAGCTACAGGAAAACAGAATTGGCAATCATTTGGTGATCAGTCTCAACAAAGGTGTGAGTGAAAACTTTGAAGAGCTTCATTTATCTCCATTCTTTGAGGGGCTTCAAAAGCTCTCCGGTAAAGAAAAAGAACTGTTAGATATTATTCGCAAAAATACTTTCTCTTCAATCCACATCCGTTTGAGAAATGGTGAGATGGAGATGATCGAAGGCAGGGAACAAATTGATATTGAAAAGCGGATCATTGACTTGCTGCGAGAACAGCAGTATCAGAACATAGAAGTGAAGCAACAGAATGGAAAGGTGGTAAGTATAGAACGTGTTGTGAAAAGAAAATTACAAGGCTAAATGAAAACAGAAGTGACAAACGGATTGGTATGCTACCGGACGACCCGGAGCTTATCCAGGGGTAAAGGAAACAATCCTTACCTGATAGCAGGCAATATCCTTAATGCAAGCCGCGCAGGGATGTTTTATGACCTGCGATATGAACGAGCGCATAAGAAAACCGAAGCATAATGTAACAGTTGAACGGTTAAGGCAGAAGCCGGAACTTAAGGATTACAGTGACGAGCAATTGGAAGAAATGATCCGGCAAATGGAAAGACTTGCCGAAATAACACTAAGACATTTATTTAACAGTTAAAAGACATTATTTTATGAATCTGGATGATTTTAAACAGTTTATTAAAATTGATGAATCAGAAGTAAAGAGGAACAACGAAGTATGGCTTTATACCAGGGTATCTTCCAAAGATCAATTCGCGAACAAAAGTCTTTTGAATCAGCATGACGAGGGAAAGACGTATTGTCTAACCAATCAATATAACCTTGTCAAGGTTTTTGGTGAAACCTATGAGAGTGCCAGGGGGGATTTTACCAGGAAGGAGTTCAAGAACCTGATTGATAGTATCAGAAGGGCAAAAAAGAAACCTTTTGCGATCCTTATCTATAAAATGAGCAGGTTCTCACGAACTGGAGGGCACGCAATTGGTCTGGCGACAGACCTTATTGAAGGTTTAGGGGTTCATTTGATTGAGATATCAAGCGGCAAAAACACTTTAACCGAAAGGGGCAAACTTGAAATTTACGACCGTTTGCTGAAGGCCAGAGAGGAAAATCTTGAGCGCTTGGAGATTACTTTGCCGGGGCTTAAAAAATTCATTGAAAACGGGAACTGGTTAGGGTCTGTACCTAAAGGGTATGACCATTACGGCCCAAGGGTAAAAGACCTGAACCGGATTAGCGGCGAACAAAGAATAGTCCTTAATCGTGAAGGCAAACTTTTCAAAAAAGCATGGCGATGGAAAGTTGCTGGTGAAAGGGATTGCGACATCATAAGAAAACTGGATGCCCTTGGCGTCAGAATCAGTGATAAACAGATCAGCAAGATGTGGCGTAATCCATTCTACTGCGGGTTGATTATCAATAAACTAACCGGTGACCAGATCATTGCCGGGAATCATGAACCAGTAGTATCTAAAAAAGACTTCCTGCTAGTCAACAAAAGACTCCGGGAGCGAACGGAAACCTACCAGGGTTACAAAGGGGACGAAAACCTCCCGCTAAACAAGTTCATCAAAAGCTACGAGTGCGGCACATCATATTCAGGCTACTGTGTCAAAGCCAAAGGGATCTACTATTACAAAAACAACCGGAAGGGCAGCAAGGAAAATGTTAGTGCAAAAAAAATGCACGAAAGCTTTGCCGAACTGCTGCGCAGGTATCAAATACTTCCGGCAGTTGCTTCTGAATATGAAGAAGTATTATACAGTAATATTAATGACGTGATTTCAATTGAGACCACTGAGACAAAGGTTCAAAGAGAACGAGTAGACGAAATCGGCAGGAAGATCAAACGCCTTGATGACCGCTATGTGTTGGAGGAAATTACCCGTGAACAACGTGATGAACATGTAGCCAATTTTGTTCGGGAAAGGGAGCAAATTCTTGCAAACCTTAAATACTGCGACAAAGATTTCTCGAACCTTAAAGAAGCGATAAAAAAAGGAGTTCAATTATCAAAAAATCTTGCTGAATTGTGGATTAAGGGCACTTTTGCAGCCAAGCAGGCCATTCAAAGTATGTTATTTCCAGAGGGGATACTGTATGACTTTAAAAATAACGTTTCTCGAACCTCTGTTGTGAACCTTGTTTTTAGTGCAATACCTTATTTTTCAGACAGTTACAAGGGAAATAAAAAAGGGGGAATCATCAAGTTTGACAATTTCCCCCTATCAGTAGCGGGAGCAGGACTCGAACCTGCGACCTTCGGGTTATGAGCCCGACGAGCTACCAACTGCTCCATCCCGCGATATATCTTTAACGTCTTTTTATCGCTATTTTTTCAAGGGTAGTAGCACTCTTTTGTGCTTTTCTTTATCCCCCTTGCTGAATTGGACTACAAAAGTAGATGGAAGATATTTAAAAATCAAGTACCTTTGCAAAAATAAATTTAAAACCCTCATGTCAACCACTCCTCACAAGGCCGGATTCGTAAGTATTATTGGTAAGCCCAACGTAGGCAAATCTACCCTTATGAACCAATTAGTGGGGGAAAGGCTCTCCATCATCACCTCCAAAGCCCAGACAACGCGCCACAGAATAATGGGAATTTTAAGTGGAGAAAATTTTCAAATTGTTTATTCCGACACCCCCGGAATCTTAAAACCGGAGTATGAACTGCACAGTTCCATGATGAAATTTGTCAGCTCCTCACTCGAAGATGCTGATGTGGTTTTGTTCATGACCGACATCTATGAAAAGTTCGACGAAACACTGGCCGAACATCTGGAAAGGATAGACGCTCCCATCATTTTTATCCTTAACAAAATTGACCAGGCCAAAGGCACACAGGCCGAAGACAAGCTTACTTACTGGAAAGAGCTGGTCAAAGCCGACAAGTACCTGATGGTCTCTGCCCTGGAGGGCCTGGGTATCAATGAACTTTTTGATGCCATCATCGAACTCATGCCGGAGCACCCTGCCTACTTCCCTAAAGATGAGCTTACGGATAAGCCTGAGAAATTCTTTGTAGAAGAAATAATCCGTGAGAAGATATTTATAAATTATAAAAAGGAAGTACCTTATAGTACCGAAGTGGTGGTAACGGAGTTTAAAGAAGATGAAACCATCATACGAATAAGGGCTGAAATATACGTAGAGCGCAAAAGCCAGAAAGGTATTATCATCGGTAAAGGAGGTGAAGCCCTGAAAAAGGTCGGGATCCAGTCCCGGGCAGACCTGGAAAAATTCTTCAATAAACAAGTCCACCTGGAAACGTTCGTAAAAGTTGCTGAAAACTGGAGAAAGCAGGAATTGAGCCTGAAAAGGTTTGGATATAAAAGATAATTGCAAATTATAAACAGACTTGCCCCTCAATGATGAAAGTATTTTACTTCTCTCTATTTTTTTTCATGTCTTCACTCTGGGTACAGCTATCGGCCCAGTCCATTTCCCACCAGACTGCAAGTGCGCTCGATGCATACACTGAAGTAACCAACAAATGCGTTGAGCAGCTCACCGAAACCATGGACTGCCTGGAAAGCTTCCGGCAGGCTGCTACCTTCTACCAGGAGCGCGGTCATGATTATAATTTCAGAAATCACAAGTCCGCCTGTATCGGCTTTATTGATGACTACTACATACAAAATCAAAAAGTAAAAGCCGGACAGCTCACTGCCGGAGACAGGGCTGCACTGGGCCGTCCATATGATGCCATGCTCAAGGTTTATGGCACCATCGTTGAAAAATGTCGGGAAATAGAAACCTATGTCAACCTTGAGCATTACACCACTGACACAGACATGGCCTGGGCAGAAGGCAAACTGAGGGAAATTCAAAAGGAATACGACAATTTCAGAACCACGAAGCGCAAGCTAGATGCAACCATTGAAGATATTTACAGAAAATACCAGCCTTACAACCCGGGCAACATCCACCATGTTGCAGAGCAGCGCATGAGAGATGCTATGCAACTGGAAGCGGAAATGCTGGATTCCTGGGCCTATAACCTGACACCAAAAATTCCGGTCAATGGTATTCCTAATGCTGCGGTGGTCCGGAACCTCAACCTCATCGACTCCATGTTTCGCTGGTCAGAGATTCCGAAAGTGAGCTTGTATTATAAAAATTTCGTGCACCAGATGTACTACGGAGGTCAAAGCTCCAAAAGCTACTGGCTTGACAGGAACATTTACGAAAACCAACTCACGGACAACCATGCCAACTCCGGATACAAGGCTTTTATCAACGACCTGAATAGCGGACTCTCCTTTTTCAACAGGTTCTGCACCAGTAATGACGATTTCAGGGGCATAGCCCTCACCGCCTACTGCCCTACCTTTGTATTGCCTGATGAACCGGTTGAGCCCAAAGTTGAGCCTGTAGGATACGATACACTTGCTATAAGTGACATCACTCCGCTACCTGCAGAGAAAGAGATATCTCCCCAAACGGCATTTGCACTTAACCGCTACATTGAGTTCGTCAACCACGCTGTCAGGGTAAGTAAAAATATACCCCATGTCTGCATCAATTATAACCATGCCCTCAATAGTGCCTTTCATGCACAGCGAAACCCGTCCAGGTTTAGTTACAGCTACCCGGACATTCCACTGTCTTATTATGAAAGCGCATTGTACCACAGTAAGTACATCCCAGAACACTACCGCACTACTCTCAATCGGCAGGCAAAACAGGTCTGGCAGATCTTTGATGAACTGCAACAGTCTTTAAAGCAGTTGGAGCTGATCACTTATGACAAGAGCGATGTTAAACCGGTCTATGAATTTATTTATAGCCGGCTGAGGAGGATCTCACACCTGATCGATCAGTTCAACCTTAAAACAGATGCGCTTTACAGCAATATAAAAATCATTTATGACAGCTACCCCAGGAACATGGCTGACCCGTGGGTGAAGACCGGCACGGACATGATGGCCATTATGGACGAATGCAGAGCTACCATAACAGGTATGTACAGTTACATCAGGGACAGCTCTGGTGTGCTGCCTGCGACAGACAGCCTCAATCACAAAGCGGCACTGGCTTACCTTAACAAGCACGACAACCTGGATGGCATCAATGCCGCGAGATACGGAACATCATCAGGTAATATTGAAAGGTATTATAACGAAATCATCGACGGGGCAAGGGAGCTGGGCAAATTAGCTCAAACCGGCTTTGCCGCCAACCCATACAACGACAGCCGAAGAGGTACTTCTCCCTCCTATACTTACCAGGAGTTTGTCTATAAGTACAATCACCTGATTGAGTACTATTTCGATAATCTGGTAGAAATACCTGATGCTGAAATACCCAAATCGGAGTTTTTTAATCCTTATGTAGATTTTGAGCCGGTATCCTTGCTGAAACAACAGAAGAAAATGACTTTCTATACATTCGTCCCTCCGGCAGGCATGGGCAACCAGGGGGATGAGCCTGAGGTTGAACAGGTTGATGAGTTATATGTTTCAATGGAGGGCTATGCGGTCAACCACATGGTTTTGCTGCTGGATGTTTCGTCTTCCATGAGCAATGAAA
The DNA here is from genome assembly GCF_009711405.1 of Fulvivirga kasyanovii. Lineage (GTDB taxonomy): Bacteria > Bacteroidota > Bacteroidia > Cytophagales > Cyclobacteriaceae > Fulvivirga > Fulvivirga kasyanovii. Next base: position 15,502 of record NZ_SMLW01000537.1, read on the forward strand.
ATAAGCTGCCCCTGCTTAAAAAATCTCTCAAACGGCTGCTGAGCATTATGCGCGAAGAGGATAAGATGTCGATAGTCATTTATTCTGAAAATGCCAGGGCTGTGCTGAAAGGTGTTTCATGTAAAAACAGAAAGGTTATGAAGGAGCTTGACAAACTGAGTTCGGCAGGAACAACCCATATCAAGGATGGTGTGGAACTGGCTTATAAAATGGCTGACAAGTACCGTATTGAAGGTGGTAACAACAGGATCATACTGGCGACAGACGGCCAGTTCAATATTCCTGAATCCGTGTATAACCTGATCAGCGAAAAGGCTGAAAATGATATTGTGATGTCAGTATTCTATTATGGGAATAAAAATTTAATGCCTGAAAAAATAGCAAAGATGGCTGAGGCGGGCAATGGAAAATTTTCGCATGTTACCACTGAAAACACCGACCTGGTACTGGTTAAAGAGGCGAAAGCCAGGCGGTTGAAAAAGTAGGTGTGAAACAAGTAAAGTAATAAACAAGTAGATAATTAATTAGAGATTAGGGTTTGGAGTTGTTAGTTTCGCAGTTACATTTTTTTTGTAACGCCTGTTAATTACTCCCAATATAAAAGGATATGGCAAATATAGTAGCTATAGTAGGACGCCCCAATGTAGGTAAGTCAACGCTTTTTAACCGCCTCATAGAGAAGCGGAAAGCAATTATGGATGATGAAAGTGGGGTAACCCGGGACCGCCACTACGGGTATGCCGAGTGGACGGGCAAGCATTTTACTGTTATTGATACCGGTGGTTATGTAACCGGCTCTGAAGATAAATTCGAGTCGGAGATCCGGCACCAGGTAGAGCTGGCCCTGGATGAGGCCACGGTCGTTCTTTTTATGGTGGACAGCTTTGCAGGCCTTACTGACCTGGATAAAGACTTTGCCAAGGTATTGAGAACGTCAAATAAGCCTGTCTACCTTGTGGCCAACAAAGCGGATACTACAGAGCGTATCCACATGGCCAGCGAATTTTATGCTTTAGGCATGGGCGAGGTCTATCCTGTTTCTTCTGCCAGCGGCTCCGGCACGGGCGAGTTGCTGGATATGGTGGTCAAAAATTTTGATGAAGGTGAGGAGAACCCTGAAGAAGGTATTCCGCGTATTGCCATCCTTGGCAGGCCTAATGTGGGCAAATCGTCATTCCTCAATGCCCTGCTGGGTAAAGAGCGGACCATCGTTACCGATGAAGCAGGAACTACACGCGATTCGATCAACACGCATTATAAACTTTATGGCAAGGATTTCATACTTACCGACACGGCGGGTATCAGAAAGAAGTCTAAGGTAAAGGAAGACATAGAGTTTTACTCCGTACTACGGTCTATTCAGGCTCTGCAAGACAGCGATGTGTGTATTTTCATTATAGACGCAGAAAGAGGTCTTGAAGCCCAGGACATGAGCATTATCAACCTGGCACTGAAGTACAGAAAGGGCATCATGATCATGGTGAACAAGTGGGACCTGATAGAAAAAGAAAACAACACGGCAGAAAAGTATAAGAAAGCCATCTTACAAAAACTCGGACAGCTCGATTATATTCCGATCATTTTCACTTCGGTGGTCAAGAAGCAAAGGATATTTCAGGCTATAGAGAAGGCTATAGAGATCTATGACAACAGGAACTCGAAAATCCCAACGTCAAAACT
>NZ_SMLW01000119.1 GCF_009711405.1 Fulvivirga kasyanovii
TATTCTTTTTCATTTAAGACAGGGAAAAAAAGCAGAAGTAATCCGACGGTACATCAAAATGAAATACCGCATAAACATGGATCTTTCTGCTTTAAAAGAAAGGGTTAAGAATCTTAACTCACAACTGGAGTTGACCTAAAGGTTATTCCTTGTAGATCTTGACTACGGGGTTATTCTTTTCACGGATATAACCCCTATACATACCCGCTGTATTAAACGGCATTGCTATATTTCCCTGCCTGTCAAGGGCTATTATTCCGCCCGAACCACCTTTTTGCACCAGCTTGTTCATTACTACCTCCTCGGCAGCTTCTTCTACGCTCATATCATTGTATTTCATTAGTGCGGCTATATCATAGGCCACAACATTCCTGATAAAAAATTCGCCATGTCCGGTTGCTGAGACACCACAAGTAGCATTATCGGCATACGTACCCGCACCAATCACTGGAGAGTCACCTATTCGGCCATATCTTTTGTTGGTCATGCCACCGGTAGAAGTACCTGCTGCAATATTGCCATGAGCGTCCAGTGCCACACAGCCTACGGTTCCGAATTTGTAGTCGGGATACTGTTCAAGGTATGCCGAGGTGTTTTCCTCTTCCTTGATGCGTTGCAACTGCTCATGGCGTCTCTCATCGTAGAAGTACGAAGGATCAACTATTTCAAGTCCTTGTTCTGCGGCGAATTGCTCAGCGCCCTTGCCGGACATCATTACATGTGGGGACTTCTCCATTACTGCTCTGGCTGCGATAATAGGGCTTTTTACATTAGTTACACCTGCCACAGCTCCGGCATCGCTGGTTTCACCGTTCATAATGGAGGCGTCCATTTCATTTTTTCCTTCATTGGTAAAAACAGCCCCTCTTCCGGCATTGAATAGCGGTGATTCTTCCAGTATTTGAATGGCAGTAGT
>NZ_SMLW01000437.1 GCF_009711405.1 Fulvivirga kasyanovii
AGAACTATTGGTTTCAAGTAAAGATTGAAAATGGCGGATAAAAGCATTGAATATTACTGGAGCCTGAAAGGGTTTACTCCAAACGAAAAACAAAAAAAAGCTATATGTCATGTTGATGGACCACTATTTCTAACAGCAGGTCCAGGCTCTGGAAAGACCCGTGTAATACTATGGAGAGCCGTTAATTTAATCGTTTTTCATCATATAAATCCTAAAAATATATTTTTGGCAACATTTACGGAAAAGGCCGCTCACCAGTTGAAAGACGGACTGCGAGGGTTGCTCGGTATGATAACCAATGAAACAGGGCAACCTTACGATATTTCAGGGATGGCTATTGGTACGGTACATTCCATTTGTCAGGATATTCTTGTCGATAGAGATAGACGATTTTCAGAGGATGGAGTAAGAAGTAAGGCGCCCATCTTGCTTGACTCATTGGCGCAATATTTCAAAATCTACAGAAAACAATTTTGGAGAGAGTTGCTCGAAGCTGGTAGCTTTCTCAATTCAGATGATATTGAGAAGGATGAAGAACATGCCCAACGAGAGATCAATACTTACTTTGAAGGAAAAGATTACTACTCAAGACATTTGGCAGCAAACAATATCATAGGCATATTCAATCGATTTTCAGAAGAAAACCTTGATCCAAATGGAGTGAAAACTGATGACGAAACACTTCAAAGCATTTTGAAGATGTACCAACATTATAAAAAGAGTCATCAGCAAGATTTGATTGAAACGGTTGATTTCTCATTGCTACAACAGCGGGCGTTTGAAAAGATAAAGGCTTTCGAAGGAGCAATGGAGGCATATGAGCATATCATCATCGATGAATACCAGGATACCAATTCAATTCAGGAACAGATCTACTTTGAATTAGCTGGAAAGAATAAGAATATTTGTGTGGTTGGTGATGATGATCAAGCTCTTTACCGGTTTAGAGGAGCCACTGTTGAAAACTTAGTCGAATTTGACACAAGATGCCAGGAATACCTGGGTTTGAAGCCTACTCGAATTGATCTCGACACTAACTACCGTTCTAAGAAAAAAATCGTTGACTTTTACACCCAGTTTATTGAAAGAACGGACTGGAGAAAACCTTCCGGAGATGGTCATTATCGGGTGGCAGATAAGAATATTCAGGCATTTAATCGTGATGAATTTCCAGCCATTCTTACAACAGAAAGAACAGATAAAGCCACTGTCTTCGAAGAAGTTGCACAATTTGTATTTGACCTGAAAAAGAAGGGAAAAATTGAAGACTATAATCAAGTCGCATTTCTTTTTCCTTCCCTGAGTTTCAGAGGAGAAAAAAACAAAGCTGTTGAAGGTTTTGAAACCGCTTTGAATGAGAAAGGCATTCAGATATTCGCTCCCAGGGCAGGTAGGTTTCTGGATATTCCGGAAGCTGTAGAAGTTTTTGGCCTTATCTTTCATATTCTCGGCAGACCAAGTCATCAGGGGCGAGCCAGCGGTGGTTTGAAAGACTTCAGGCAGTGGCAAATAGGAGCGATGTACCAAGCTGAGCAATTGATGGTGAATGACCCCTTGTTGAGAGAATATGTTGATGACCGCAAAAAAGAGTTGACACTCATTAATGAAGATTTCCAGGCGTTGTTGAAAGTAATCAACCGAAAGAAATGGAAACTTAATCAGAAACTCAAACTGGATATGATGCGAGATTTGGCAATGGCGTCGGGTCTTTCTCCAAAAAGTAAAGCAATTTTGCAAAAGAGAGCATTTCTAGAACTCCTCAAAAAGAGAGAACAAGCCAAACAACCCGTATCTCTAAAATATGTTATCAATAGAGTTACGTCTGTAGACTGGAGTGTACTTGACCTCTTCTATCAACTCAATGGCTTTAAGCACTTCCAGGAGATGTATGCACTGGCAGAAGAAGGTATTGATGAAGGGCCGATTTGTAATCTCGGTTTGGTCACCCAGTACTTAGCCAGATTCATGGAAGAATATACACCGATCATCACTGCTTCATTCTTAGATGATAATGGATTTGTCAATACGTTTGTAGGCTCATACCTCTATGCTATATATCGATTAGGAGAGTCGGAGTATGAAGATTCAGATGATCCGTTTCCAAAAGGACGTGTACCATTCCTTACTATACACCAATCCAAAGGTTTGGAATTTCCTTATGTTGTACTTGGTAATCTCAACAAAGCCGATCGTCCAGCTGATAAAAAGGAAATTATCATCAGAGACCTACTTCAAAAAGAAGGAGAGCCACTGCACAAAATTTCGCATTTCGATAATATGCGCATGTTTTACGTCGCCTTATCCAGAGCCAAACAGATGACTGTCCTGCCCAGATGGAAGGGGCAACATCAAAGTCAGGCATTCAAAGATACATTTAATGAAGAAGAGTATCCAAAACTTGAAAATATTGCGTGGGAAGATCTTCCCCTGAGTGAATTAGAAACTGAAGATTTAGGAAAAAGCTATTCCTATACAGCGGATTACCTCAATTATCAGCAATGTCCAAGAAAATATATGATTTTTAAGAAATATGGGTTCATTCCATCCAGATCTCAAACGATGTTTTTTGGTAGTTTGGTACACCAGACAATTGAAGATCTTCATCATTTGTTGATCGCAGAACGAAAAAGAAAGGAGAAAACAGCCTGATGGAAGATTACCAAATCATCGAGAAGATCAAGGAATACTTCGAGGAAAATTACGAGCTGATGAGGCTGGAAGGAGGGCACGCAGTTACAGAAGACATAAAGCAACTGGCACTAACGCAGGTGCTTTATTATTTTACTAAACTGCGAGAAGTGGCTACCAGGGTGACAGATACAGAAGTGAAGCTCACATTACCCAATCAGACCACACCTAAAGGCAGAAGTTTCACTATTGAGGGAGTAGTAGATATTGTAAGAGATGATAATGAAACATGGATGTATGATATCAAAACACATGATACCGATTACATTCAATCGAATAAAGAGCTATATTGTAAGCAGCTCAACGTGTACGCACATATCTGGCAGCAACTGAGAGGACAGCAGCTAGACAAAACCGCAATTATCTCAACCGCATATCCGGAAGGACTAAAACAGGCACACCTGCTCAATGATCAGTTCCGAATCCAGTATGAACTTTCAAAATGGAATCCCTTGATTGATCTGGAGTTTGAACAGGAGAAAGTGAAGGATGTGATTCAGGACTTTGCCGAGACCGTAGACTGCATTGAGGACAAGAAGTTTCTACCAGCTACACCCGAAACACTAAATGAAAAGATGGAAGGGACAAATGCTCTTTTCGGCACCAGGGTTTGCCGAAACTGCGATGCACGCTTTTCCTGCTCATCCTATCGCGAATATGCTACCAGCAAGGGCAGGGGTGAGCGAGGTAACTTTAAGAAATATTTTGATGATTTTGGCTCAGATACGGATAAGGAAGAATGGGTAAATGCCAATTTGAGCAACACTAATGAACAATTACTTGATGGAGAAGCAGAAATTGATTGATACTCTAAGAGATTGTCTACATCAAGTATACAATGTTGATGCCCATCTAATTGAGAATAATCTTGATGAACGATGCATTAATCATAGATTAGCAATGTATTTGAGTCAAAGACTAGAGACAGACACGCTTAGAGTGGATACTGAATATAATCGTCATCTTGTAGACATGAAGTATTATGAGGACAATACGTACGGGTCTATTGATATTCTTTTCCACAAGCGAGGCTCTGACGTCAATAACATTTTTGCAATAGAATGCAAGAAACGTAGGATATTACAAACTGATATTACCAAAATACATGCATTACTCCGACCTGATTTTAATTACCAATACGGAGTTACTATAGAATATATATCTAAAGAAGTTAAGCTTTACCAAAGGGTAAGAGATAAAATTGAAGAAGAAACTATTGAAATATAGATGTCACACGAAAAACTAAGACCACAGTTCCTTTTTGATGAGGAGAAAATAAAACAACTTAAGCAAATAGCTCCTGAGTGTTTCGGAGATGGAAAGATCAACTTTGAAACACTCAAGCAAAACCTGGGAGAATGGACACAGGATGAAGATGGTGAAACGGAACACTTCGGACTATTTTGGCCTGGAAAAAAAGATGCCAGACGCATGGCTGCCATCCCTCCAGAAGGAACCTTAGTACCCGTATACGGTGAAGGGCTTAAAGCCGATGGCACACCAGATAGTGATGGTGAAAACGACTCCAAAAATATTTTCATCGAAGGGGAAAATCTAGAAGTGCTCAAAATTCTCCAAAAGAGCTACGCAGGTAAGATCAAGATGATCTACATCGATCCACCTTACAACACAGGGAATGATTTCATTTATGATGATGACTTCACTGAACCACTACAAGAATACCTCAGGAGAACAGGGCAAGTAGATGAGGAGGGGAAGGCATTAACTACAAATAAAAGAGCAGATGGTCGGTTTCATTCTAAGTGGTTGAGCATGATGTATCCAAGATTGAGGCTAGCGCGAAATTTATTACACGATGACGGGGTTCTTTTCGTCAGTATTGATGAAAATGAAATACATAATCTAAAAACCTTACTTATAGAGGTGTTTGGAGATGAAAACTTTATTACATCTATTATTTGGCAGAAGGTTTATGCTCCTAAAAATACTGCTAGACATTTCTCAGAAGATCATGACTATATAGTAGTTATTGCAAAAAATGCGGAAAGTTGGATGCCTGGACTATTACCAAGAACTGTTGAACAAGATGCGTTATATAAAAACCCTGATAATGATCCTAGAGGACCTTGGATGTCTGATAATCTCACAGCAAGAAATTATTATGGGGATGGTCAATATGAAATAACTGGACCAACAGGTAACACTTTTACTCCTGGAAAAGGTAGGTATTGGAGACAATCTTACGAGAATTTTAAAAAATTGGATGAAGATAATAGAGTTTGGTGGGGAAAGGAAGGTAATAATATGCCAAGGATGAAGCGATTTCTATCTGAAGTGTCGGATGGAAGAGTCCCTCAAACACTATGGACTTATAAAGATGTTGGACATACTCAAGAAGCTAAAAAAGAGCTACTTAAATATGTAACCTTTGAGAACACAGAAAATGTTCTAAACTCTGTCAAGCCTACCAGACTTATAGATAGGTTGATTCAAATTGGATCTAAAAATGAAAGCGATATCATCCTCGATTTTTTTGGGGGTAGTTGTCCCACTGCTCAGTCCGTGCTAAAGCGAAATATTATAGAAAATAGTAATCGCAAATTCATAGTAGTTCAATTTCCCGAAAAATTACCCATTGAAGAGAAAGAGGTTAAAACCATTTCTGATTTAGGTCAATCAAGGATAAGGAAATATTCCTCTGAAAACTTAAATGCAGATGCGGATGTCGGTTTCAAAAAACTAAAACTCTCTAGCTCCAATTATAAAAAATGGTCAAACTACTCAGGGCCGTCAGTAACTGCCCTTGAGGAGAACCTTGACCTCTTCAATCAAGAGCCTTTAAGAAAGGGATGGACAAAAGAAGCCTTGCTTACAGAGATTATCCTAATTGAAGGGTTTGTCCTATCGAGTACCATTAAAAAGCAAGAGCAATACACCAAGAATGAAGTGAAGAAAGTGAGCGATGAGTATTGCCAACACACACTTTTGGTTTGTCTGGACAAAAAAATCGCTCCGGAAACGATAGAGTCGCTAGAACTTTCCGGTAATGATATCTTCATCTGCCTCGATAATGCCATCAGCAATGTCGACAAACTAAGGCTATCTGATAAGGGACTGATTAAGACCATTTGATAGCATGGAGTGGATAATCATTATCGGCATTGCTGTTTTCATTATTTACCAGCTAGGTAAATCTGCAGGTAGAAAATCGGTGAGCAATTATCAACCGTCTACTCCAGAGCCTAAGCAACCTATCAAGATAGCCAAACGAGATACTCAGGCCAAGTTAGATGCCGTTCTACCCGATAATCTGGAAATCACCCCTGAGTTCCAAAAGGCATTTGACTTGATGGAAAATTCAGATAAAAGTACTTTTATTACAGGTAAAGCAGGTACAGGTAAATCCACGTTGCTCAAATATTTTAGATTAAATACAAAAAAGAATGCTGTAGTGCTTGCTCCGACAGGTATTGCAGCACTTCAGGTCAATGGCCAGACTATCCATTCGTTTTTTGAATTTCCACCCGAATTACTTCAAGAAAACAGAATTCAGAAGAATCATCGTAAAATTCCTCTTTTTCAAAAAATTGATATTTTGATCATTGATGAAATCTCCATGGTGCGGTCTGATATGATGGACGCCATCGATTATTCGTTGAGACTACATCGCAGCTTCAAGGCTCCTTTTGGAGGAGTACAAATGGTATTCTTTGGAGATATGTATCAGTTACCTCCTGTAGTAACAGGTGACCTCAAGCAATACTTTGCAGATAATTTTGAAAGTGAATACTTCTTTGGCGCACAGGTTTTTAGAAAGTTCAAATTTAACGTAATTGAGTTACAGAAGATTTTCAGGCAAAAAGATCAGTTCTTCATTGATATGTTGAATAATATCAGAGAAGGAAAAATTTTAGATACTGACATGCTCGCGCTCAACAAAAGATTAGTACCTGACTTTTTGGCCTCAAAAGATGACCTCTTCATTACTTTAGCATCAACGAACGCTATCGCGGATAATGAAAATCAGAGACGGCTCAACTTTATCACCAAACCTACTTTTACCTATAACGCTGACATTACAGGAAATTTTGAAAGCAAATCTCTTCCAACTGACCAATTTCTCAACTTAAAAGTAGATGCACAGGTAATGTTGCTCAAAAATGACCCTGATAAGCGTTGGGTGAATGGTTCAATAGGCAAAGTGATAAAACTTGAAGACGATTCGATACAAGTAGAAGTGAATCGCTCTAAATATGACCTTGAAGTGGCCACATGGGAAAACATTGAATATAAATATGATCAGGAAGAGAAGAAAATTGTCCCAATAGTGAAAGGCAGCTTTACACAGTATCCTTTGAAACTGGCATGGGCGGTCACTATACACAAAAGTCAGGGCAGAACTTTCGAGCAAGTAGTAATTGACCTCGGTAATGGGGCCTTTGCACACGGACAAACCTATGTAGCGCTGAGTAGGTGTACCTCTTTCGAAGGAATAATATTAAAGAATGCCATCAGACCAAAAGATATTATCGTCGATCAAAAAATAAAAAAATTCATGTTACTTAAGAATCAACTGTAATGAGTAGGCTGAAGATACAATTTGAATCCAATCAAGAACATCAAATAAAAGCCATTGAGAGTACTATCAAACTCTTTGATGGTTATTCTAAGAAAGCGACAAACTTTCAGATGGGTGAAGATACGGTTCCTAACCTTGATCCTTATGAAATACTGGATGAGACTTGGTTATTTGACAATTTGGTAAATGTACAAAGGGAAAATGGTCTTGTAGAGGACATGATGCTCAACTGCGACGATGGCTTCGAGATTGTTGGTATTGACTCATGGCGTTATCCATACTTCACAGTTGATATGGAAACGGGTACGGGCAAAACCTACGTTTATTTACGGACTATTCATGAATTGAGAAAACATTACGGATGGGGGAAGTTTGTTATTGTAGTTCCTAGTGTAGCCATTTACGAGGGAGTTGTCAAAACCTTCAGTATCACCAAGGAGCATTTCAAAACACTTTACGGAAACGAAACGATTAACTTAGTCGAGTATAGTGGTCAGAAAATCAGCAAATTAAGAACATTTTCTTCATCTTCCAATGTCGAGATTTTATTAATGACCGTCGATTCCTTTAACAAAGAAACGAACGTCATCTTCAAACCCACCGAAAAGCTTCAGGGAGAGAAACTTCCTTATGAATATATTCAGGAAACTCGCCCAATCCTCATTCTAGACGAATCGCAGAACTATACTAGTGAAAAGTCAAAACAAGCCTTGCGAACACTTCATCCACTCTTCGCACTGAAATACAGTGCCACACCAACCGAGAAAGGAAGTAGCAAGGAAGAGAACCGGGAATTGATGAATAGATTCTACTGGTTATCCCCGGTGGCCGCTTTTCAACAAGACTTGGTGAAGAAGATTGAGGTGCTAGGTGTAACAGAGGAACATAACCTCAATGACAACCAGCTCTCCATGACTTTTATGGAATCCGCCGCTGGATATGGTTTAGCACTTCAGGCAAAGCTAAATATTCTCAAAAACGGAGAGTTAACCCCAAAGACTATTAAACTCCAAAAAGGCGATGACCTATTTGAAAAAACTGGTAATTCTGCCTATGAAGGATTGATAATCAGCGAAATAGACAGAGGGAATGGTGTCGTACTGTTTGATAACGAAACAAGTCTCAAAGTGGCAGAAGGAGGGGAGGTCACACTTTCTAAAGAAGAGATTTTCAGGGTTCAGATCGAAGAGACGATAAAAGCCCACATGATCAAGCAAAAACAACTACTTGACAGTGGTATCAAAGTACTTTCACTCTTCTTTATTGATAAAGTTGCTAATTATGTGGAGAATGATGGTATTATCAAAAAACTATTTGATGATGCATTTGATAAAATAAAAGTATCCTATCCTTTTTACAAGGGGTATGAAGCTGAGCAGGTTAGAGAAGGGTATTTTGCAAAAAAAACAGCTAAAAATAAGCCAGATGAATTTGTTGATACCGGGATAGAAAAGAAAACTCAGAAAGATAAGGAGTTGGAAAAAGTTGCTTACAGTCTCATAATGAAAGATAAAGAGAGGCTTCTGAGTTTCGATGAGAAAGTGAGTTTTATTTTTGCACACTCTGCATTAAAAGAAGGTTGGGATAACCCTAATGTATTTCAGATCTGTACGCTGAATACGGCCTCTTCTGAAAAGAGAAAGCGACAGGAAATCGGACGAGGATTGAGGATTGCCGTAAACCAGGAAGGGGAGAGGGTTCAGGATGAAGGAGTGAACATATTAACAGTAGTAGCCAATGAAAGCTATGAAAGCTATTGTGAGCAGCTACAAACAGATTATGTTGAAAGTGGAGATGTTCCACCTCCAAACCCGTCAAATGCCAGAAAAACTTCTGCCAAAAGAAATGATGTCATTTTTAATAGCGCTGATTTCAGGCAATTCTGGGAAAAGCTTTGCAGAAAAACTGAGTACAAGATTGAAATTGACGATGATCAATTGATCAGAGATTGTATTACAAAACTCAATATTGCCAAATATCCTGAACCTAATATCGTTGTAGTGAAAGGAAAGTTCGTCATGACCACTTTCAGAATTACCTTTACTGAAGCCAAGGTGGGAATGGCTAGACTCGTAATTGACATTTCGGATTCGTTGGGCAATAAGGACAGAAGAGAAAGATGGTTTGAAAAAGGTGATGATCTGGCTAAAAAAGCCAAAGATGAACGCTTGAAAGGATACAAAATAGTAGAAATCAAAGCAGAAGGAGAACATTCGATAGTTTACTTTGGAGATCATGACCCATTGAAAATCGCCGAATCACACGAATTTACGAGTGAGAAAGGTCAAAAAGGAGATCCTCAGTCTAGAAAAGAGGCTCAAACTACATATCCAGTATTCAACTTCATTGATAGAACCGCCCAAGCAACATCATTAAAGAAATCGTGTGTACTACAAATATTTAAAGGTCTTAACGAAGGAGTTAAGAATCGAATTTTTAAGAACCCAGAGGGTTTTTCATCCGTTTTTATGGAAACCATTAAGACCACACTTGCTAATCATATTGCTGAAAAAATTGAGTATTCCCTTACCGATGAATTGATGGATTATGAGGCCGAATCCATGTTTCCTGAATCAAGAAAATTCCCCCAGAAAGAGCTTGTAGACGGAGTAGATTGGTCGCTTTACGATCAAGTTCAAATAGACTCTGATATTGAGCGAAAGTTTGTGCAATATAAACTCAATGATGCCGCAGAAGTTGATAACATCGTTTGTTACTTCAAGTTCCCAAATCAGTTTAAGATCTCAATTCCGAAAATCATTGGTAACTACAATCCAGATTGGGGAATCATCCGTTGGGATGACAATCATAAACTAAAATTGGAGCTTATACGAGAGACCAAAGGAAATGTAAATCCAAATTTATTACAGTTTCCAAATGAAAAACGTAAGATCGACTGTGCCTCCAAGCACTTTGAATTGACAGGAATTGACTATAAGCAGATCAAAGGAGATGAAGTCAAATGGTGGTAATTGATAAACCTTGAAAAGAATGAAATTTTTAGATCTAGCTAAGCGAGTACTAGAAGAAAACCAAAAACCCCTAAGTGGTTCAGAGATTTGGAAAATAGCGGAAGAAAAAGGATATGTAGATTTGCTCGAGACGATTGGAAAAACTCCTGAGCAAACATTATTAGCTAGGTTATATACGTCAGCTAATGATCCAGATAACTCAA
>NZ_SMLW01000646.1:0-9212 GCF_009711405.1 Fulvivirga kasyanovii
TGTTTAAGCACGAATTGAAAGATCTGTATAGTGCGGAAACACAAATTTTAGAAGCACTCCCTAAAATGGCCGAGAAGGCATCTAACCCGGACTTAAAAAAGGCTTTTGAGCATCATTTGGAAGAAACCAAAAATCAAAAGAAAAGAATCGAAGAAGTTTGCAAAAAGCTTGATTTTGACCCAAAAGGCGAAACTTGTAAAGCTATGAAAGGCATAATCAAAGAAGCAGAAGACATGCTGAAAGAAGATGCTGATCCGGAAGTGATGGATGCCGCACTGATCGCAGAAGCACAACGAGTAGAGCATTATGAAATGGCAGGCTATGGTACTGTATGCACTTATGCCGAACGCCTTGGTTACAACGACATAAAAAACAAATTGGCAGAAACTCTTGAAGAAGAGAAAAATGCTGATAATACATTGAACAAAGTTTCAAAAAATGTCAATGCCAAAGCTGAGGCATCACACTAAAGCAGCATAAGTTCTATAGTCCTTTAAAGGCTATATCCGGTTTGGATATAGCCTTTTTTGCATGTTAAATGCTCTTAAAATCAAGCCAGAGCCCATAGAGTCCCATTACTTTCCGTCCCAGTTTGCCTACTGCTTTTGCCTATTGCCTTTTACAAGGTGCCTTCCGAACAAAGGGCTGAAATATCAATTCCCCAGGAAATTCGACATGGCCACTGCCTGTCCTCACGGTTTACGACCAAACAAAAGCCTGGACAGTTTCAATAAAAAAGGTCGGTGTGTAGTGACAAAATGGTAGCCGTAATCACTGATAACCTTAAAAAACCTGCTGCGGGTGTACCATCTGTGAAAAAATTTCACAGGTTTACCCTTATAGTATTCCATACTTCTGTATGCTGCATCGGGGCCATTATAGATCCTGCCATCCGGCTCTATTAAGCGCACTGCCCCTTCGAAATACTTTTTGGGTATATCAGGAAACCTGTCGGCATCGGCCTGAAAGGTGATATACTCAATGGATTCACTCGTGTGCTTTTGCCACACCGATATCCAGTACCTACAGAAGCCGCATTTACCATCCCAAACCATGACAGGCCGCTCAGGCGGGTAAAAAGTTCTACTTAATTTTTTAAACATTACTGCCTTTAATTTATTTATATGTTAAACCAAATAGCAGGCCACTCATTGAAGATATGGTTTTTCTATAGGTAAAGGTGTCAGCAAGTTGTAAACATTTTGATAATACGACTGTTGCTTTGAAATGATTAGAGTTTTAAAATTTTTAAAGGCCACACGGCTAACTAAGCGGTCTATGTTAATATCTCCATGTCATATCCTAAAGTAGACATAAAGTACAAACAGATATTCAATCACCTTCCGGGCAAATATTTAATACTGGATACTGATCTACATATTGTTGCCGCCAGTGACAGTTATCTTTCAGCTACTTTTACCAAAAGATCGGAGATCTTAAACCAATACATTTTTGATGTTTTTCCTGATAACCCGGCAGCACCGGAAGCCAGAGCCACTGAAAAGTTATATGAATCATTGAAAACGGTACTTACTACCCGAAAGGCTCATGATATGGATATACAGCATTATGATATACCTAAAAGAGTGGGTGACAGTTCAAGTTTTGAAACCCGGTACTGGTGCCCCTCCAATACCCCGGTGCTCGATGAGGCCGGTAATGTTGAATATATTATACATAGTGTGGATGACGTAACCGAGGAAGTGCTAACCAGAAAAGAGATCGTGCGGAAAGATGACCACATTACGGTTATCACTCAAAAGCAAACAGAGGCGTCTGAGGCATTGGGAGCTATGGATAAACGCCTCAGATTAATTACAGATATTATACCTGCACTGGTAGCTTATATAGATAAAGACCACCGCTACCGGTTTGTAAATGAATCTTACTCGAGGAATTTCAAAATTTCACAAGAGGAAATACTCGGAAAAAAAGTGGAAGATTTCCTTAAGCCTTACCTTACCCAGGACATTTCCAAAAACATAGAAGCTGTTTTAAAGGGGCAGATCCAGAGTTTTGAAATCAAGATAAAACTGCATAAAAGTACAGAGCAGCACCTGGAGGTCATCTACCTGCCCGACATTAGCGACGAGGGAAAGGTTATTGGTTTTGTGTCTATGATCATGGATGTTACTGATAAAGTGAAGTATTACGATGAGCTCACCAAACTTACCCAGGAGAAGGAGCAACTAATACTCCAGAAGGATGAATTCATAGAAATGGCCAGTCATGAACTCAAGACCCCTCTTACCACTATAAAAGCTTACGTTGAGCTAATGCTTCTGGATATTGAAGAGCTTGACCGCAATACTTTGCAAAACTATCTGGGCAAAACGAACAGCTACATCAATCAACTCCACCGCCTGATAACAGGTCTGTTTGATGTAAGCACGGCCAATACAGGCAGGCTACCTTATAATTTCAGCTATTTCAATCTTGCTGATGCCATTGAAACCTGCTGCAGCAATGCCATGAATATATCCAAAAAGCACAAAATTGATTGCCAGTACACCCTAAAGGATAAAATGTACGGAGACAAGGAAAGGCTGGAGCAGGTTATTGAAAGCTTGCTTAACAATGCCATCAAATACTCTCCTGACCGCAACGATATTCTTCTAAAAGCAGAAGAGATCAACGATGAAGTACTGATCACTGTAAAAGATCGAGGAATAGGCATCCCTGATGAAGAGCTTGAGAATATTTTCAAGCGATTCAGTCGTGCCCATGCTCTCAGTTACCATAACTCCGGCCTGGGCCTGGGGCTTTATTTATCACGCGAAATTGTGCACAGGCACCGCGGAAAAATATGGGCTGAAAGTGAAATCGGAAAAGGCTCTACATTCTTTGTGAAGTTGCCTGCCAAGCCAGCGGTACGCTAAAGCTATCGATCATCTTTGTCCTTTTTGTCTTTGTCTTTAGTGAACAGGTTTAGCAACCAGCTATTGTTCACAGTATTCATCACTTCATCCAGGTCTTCCGTTCCCCGCTTTACATTATACATGGTCTCTTCCAGGTTACGGGCTGTAATGCTATCGTTGAGCAACTGGTTGAGCAAACCTTCGTTGTCGTTGAGCTTCTGCATAAACTTTTTCAGGTCACGGCTGGCATCGGCAAGGTTCTTACCCGCATATTGTACGGAATCGAGGGTGGTTTCAACGGTATTACCCAATTCAGGATCATGGATGGCCCTGGCCAGCAAGCCATCACCGCTATTCAGTTTGATGGTAGCGACTTCAATCTGATCAGTAATCTGCGCAGCATTTATGCTCGTTTTCTCAATTGATCCTACAATATTGGTGACTTTATGGGCCAATACAGAATCCGAAACCACTTTGCCAAGCAAACCTTCGGCATTCTTGATCTGACGGCTGATCGCTGTAAGGTTTTGTGTTAGCTCCCGGGCATTATCGGAGGTTTTCTTGAACGATGATATCACATCATCTATGTTTACCGGCTCCTTGGTTTTTAATACATCCCCTTCAGTTAGAGTCGGTGCATTGGCCGACCCGGGGGAGATACTCACTATTTTGTTGCCCATGAGTCCGTCAGAATCAATGGTAGCAAACGCATCCTGTTTGATGAACCGGCTGGCATTCTCATTGATCAGCAAAGTTACCCTTGCTGTGGAATCAGAGGCTATTTCTATTTCTTTTACAGTGCCTACCTTGATTCCTGAAAATCTTACATTATTGCCTGATTGCAAGCCGCCGACATTCCTGAACAAGGCCGTAACCCGTACTTTGCTGCCAAAAAGCTGTTGCTGACTGCCTATATAATAGATCAGCCCTATAAACATTATCACGCCAAGTACGATAAATATGCCCAGTGTAATATCCTTTTTTACTTTTTCATTCATTGTTTTGATTATTAAAGCCTGGTACTACTCAAAAAAGTCCATCAGCCACTTATCATCCGATTTTTTTAATTCTTCATATGAGCCTTCATATTTAAATACACCATCCCTGATCACTTTCATCCGGTTCGACGTGATCCTCGCACATGCCATGTCATGGGTTATTATGATAGAAGATGTTTGATAGGTTTCCTGCATTTCCACGATCAGTTCGCTGATCTCTTTGGAGGTTGCGGGGTCCAGTCCGGTAGTAGGCTCATCATAAAGTACAATATCCGGCTGCAGTATCAATGTTCTGGCCAGAGCTATCCGCTTTTTCATTCCTCCCGAAAGCTCAGCAGGCATTTTATGTATGGCTTTTTCAAGTCCCACATTTTTCAAAGCCTCATGTACCCGGTCATCAATCTCTCCGTAGGAAGGTTTGTCCGGCATTCGTTTTAGCGGAAATTTGAGGTTTTCTTCCACTGTCATAGAATCATACAGCGCACCACCCTGAAACAGAAAGCCAACCTTTCTTCTCAGTGCGTTCAACTCATCTTCCTCCGTAAGGTGCTGTACATCCTTGCTTAGCACCTCCAGTTTGCCTTCGTCTGGCTCCACCAGCTTCACCAGGCACTTGATAAATACCGATTTTCCGGTGCCGCTTTTGCCTAAAACCACTATGTTCTCCCCTTTGTGTAGCTCCAGGTCCAACCCCTCCAGCACATGGTTGTCACCAAAGGATTTTCGAAGCCCTTTAACATCGATCACTATATCATTTGAGTTTTCCATCAGATGAGCAGTTGGGTAAGCTGGACTGCGACAAGGTCAATCACAAAAATGAACAATGAGGAAATCACTACAGCCGAATTGGCCGCCCGCCCCACACCAGTGGTACCTTTGTCGGCCGTGGTGCCTTTATAGCATCCGATAATCCCGATGGCAAACCCAAAGAAGAAGGTTTTAATCGTCGGCGGGATAATATCCGAATACACCAGAATATCCAGCGACTGTTTGTAGAAAAGCGTTGGGCTTACATCGCCTTCAATGTTGACACCTACATATGAGCCAACCAGGGCAATAACATCAGCATACACTACCAGAATAGGAATGGTGACAGTGGTGGCGATCACACGGGTGACCACAAGGTAGTTAAAAGCATTGGCCCCTGACACAGTCATGGCATCTATTTGTTCGGAAACCTTCATAGACCCGAGCTCCGCTCCTATGCCCGACCCTACCTTTCCGGCACAGATCAACGCGGTAAGTACCGGGCCTATTTCCCTGATAATAGAAATGGAAACCATGGCAGGCAGCCAGGATTCTGCCCCGAACTGCTCCATGGTCGGTTTGGTTTGCAGAGTCATTACCATACCAATGATAAAGCCGGTAATGCTCACTAAAAACAAGGAGTTGTACCCCAGTTGATAAGCCTGGACCAGCACTTCACGCCACTCCAGGGGCGGCTTAAACAACTGCTTGAAAAAGCGACTGGTAAACCGGCCGATTCCGGCCACATTGATGAAGAAATCCTGAAACGAACCAGGTAATGATCCTACAATTTTCATTGAATGTATTTCGGTATGCCTGCTTGTATTTATTGCTGATTTTTAATTACACCACAACCTACCCTGTCACCTGCGGCACCTGAGGGTTGAGAAGTAAAATCATCAGCACCGGCATGTATGATCACTGCTTTGTCTATGATATTGCAGGTAGATTCCCCAACGATGCACCAGCCTTCAATAGTCATAGACATGGAGCCTTTACCGTCATCGCCAACTTCCATATTTCCGATATCTCCTTTATGAAATGGCGGGTTGCCGCGCTTACCGTGCTTTTCATTGGTTGGGTTCCAGTGTCCGCCGGCTGATTTGGCATCACTGGCACTACAGTCACCTTTCTCATGGAGGTGTACGGCGTGGCTGCCGGGAGTGGCATTTTCTACATTAAGTTCAAATTGTATGCGTTCACTACCAACACTGGTAAAAGTAGCCTTTCCAGTGAGGCTGCTACCGCTAGCGCTGGAGATATCAGCAAAAGCCATCTCCTCTACAACCTCCCTGTCCATTCTTTCCTCTGTAATATCCTTATCCGATTCATTTAGTTCGCCATTGTCCTCCATTATATCCCTTTTGTCTTCGGAGCTTGGCCCACAGCTAAGTAGCAACAGTGATAAACCAAAAACCGGTAAATAGCTTGTTATTATTTTCATAGTCAATGCGTTTTTATGGTTAGATACTGACATATCATAAAAATACATGCCAGAAAAGGCGAAAAAGACCCGGCAGCAGGAAAAGTGCTGCTATAAAGATCAATACAAGATTTTTAAGTTATAAGCATTTCAAAGCGAAGGGTGGGCCTCTCAACTGATTGTGGAAGAAGTTTCACACTAAAGAAGCTTTTGCTTGTCAAACGAGGGCCTTTTGTAATTTTCGTTCAAGGCTTTCGACGGCAATGGCATGCCTTCCCATTCCTTTCCACGGATTTACCGTTTCCGAAAGTCGCTGCCGGATGTTCCCCATATTAAAAGTTCTGGCGTTGATCGTGTCGTCTTCCATTTCACTCCATGCCAGCGGGGTGGCTACGGGAGCCTGGGGCAAAGGCCTTAAGCTATACGGAGATACGGCAGTCTGAGCGTAAGCATTTCGCTGAATGTCAAAATATATTTTACCTCCCCTTTTCTTAATGTATTTTTCAGTGGTAAATATAGCAGGATGGAGTTTTGTAAGGCGAAGGGCTATCTCCTCTCCCATTTTACGGCTTTGGTCAAAGGTAGCTTTACCATTGAGTGGCACTACTATATGCGCTCCGGATGAACCGGTGGTCATTACAAATGAAGTAACTTCCATCTCATCAAAAAACCTTTTGATAATGAATGCTGCAGTCCTCACCACACTAAAGTCATTTGAAGGAGGATCCAGATCAATGATAAATTTATCAGGATAATTAACCTCAGGTGCCGTAGACAACCAGGTATGGAAGGTGATAGTGGCCTGATTGGCGAGATATACCAGTGTGGCGGTATTGTTACAAATGGCATGGTTCACCTGACCGTCTTCTTTATGTACAGATACGGTTTCTATCCATTCGGGAAAGTACTCCGAAGCTTCTTTTTGATAAAATCCACTTTCCCTGATGCCGTTAGGGAACCTTTGCAGCATGAGCGGCCGGTCTTCAAGGTGAGGCAGTATGAGAGGGGCTACATCTTTGTAATAGTTGATAATATCTATTTTTCGTAACCCATCGTCAGGATAGATCACCTTGTCTTCATTGCTGATCACTATATTTCTTCTACCTGCTTTCATGCTTTGGGGTCACTTTGTGCCTCTTTTCTAATTTCCGCGAGGCTACTGAGAATCCTTGATTATTAGCCGTGTTTCTCTGTCGTGTCTGAGGTAGTTCCAGGCCCAGTTAGTAAAAGTTACTAATTTATTTTTAAATCCCACCAGGGAAAACAGGTGAACGCCAAGCCACACCAGCCAGGCTGTAGTGCCCTGAAACTTGAACCCCGGCATATCTACAACCGCCTTTTTGCGACCTATGGTCGCCATAGTACCCTTGTTTTTATATCTGAAAGGTTTAAGGGACTTTCCTTTACGGAGTCGCATCAGATTTTCCGCCATAAACCGGCCTTGCTGTACGGCTACAGAAGCCAGTTGCGGGTAGCCCTTCGGATGATCTTTGCTTTCGATGCTGGCCACATCTCCCAAGGCAAATATACGTTCATGCCCCATTACCTGCCCGGTCTCCCCTACCTTTATACGGCCTTTTTTGGTAACCAGCCCATCGTCAAGGCCTTCCGGGAATGCTCCTGATACACCACCGGTCCACAACATAATCTTTGCCGGAATGTTTCCCTGATCAGTTTTCACCACTTCACCATCATAATCTAATATTTTAGTGTCCTTTTTAATATCTACCCCAAGTTGTTGGAGATACTCCTCCGATTTGGCAGAAGCCTCGTCTGACATAGGCCCCAACAACTCCGGCAAAAGCTCTATAAGGTAAATTTTAGATTGCTCTATATCGAGGTCGGGGTAATCCTGAGGCATGATGTACCGGCGAAACTCCGCAATTGATCCGGCCAGTTCCACACCTGTGGGGCCACCTCCTGCTATTACAATATTGGTCAGCTTCTGACGCTCCTGAGGGTCATGTGTATATAGCGCTTCTTCAAAGTTGTGAAGGATCTCATTACGAATTTTTAGCGCCTCATCCACGGTTTTCATGGGCAAGGCATGTTTTTTAATATTGTCCATCCCAAAGTAATTGGTACGGGCACCGGTAGCTATGACCAGGTAATCATATTCTATGGTTCCGCGGTTGGTAACGATCGTATTATCGCCGGACACAATGCGCTGTACCTCAGCCATTCTGAAATGGTAATCAGGATGTTTGCGCAGCGGCTTTCTCAGCGGGTAGGCCACGGAATCGGCCTCCAGACTGGAAGTGGCCACCTGGTAGAGCAAAGGTTGAAAGGTGTGGTGATTATGCTTATCAATAAGTACAATTTGAAAGTCGCTTTTTTCAAGGTTTCTGACAAGATGAAGCCCGGCAAATCCACCCCCGAGGATCACCAGCCTGGGGCGCTCTGTCCTTCTGACCCCAAGGTCGGCAATTTCTCTATCGGGCTTCTTTTCTGCTTCTTCATCAATGAGTTGAAGTGATGATTGCATCATATTTTTTTGAAATTCATTACTTGGTTTTCAGTGGTGCACGTTCGTCTCCGCCACCACCCACTGCATAGCCTCGGCCTTTTCAGACATATCAAAATATTTTACCTCGGCAGATGTAAAGGGTTTGGCAAACTTTGCGCCCCATTCCAGCCATTGCTTATCGCCAACCATGGCCACACGCTCAAAGTCGTTGAAATGCTTGGCATCAAATTTCAGGTCTTTCCATATGGCTCCCGGCTCTACCTCTTCCAACTCACCGATTTCACAGTAAAGGTTGATTTTGCCGTGTTCCCTGATCTTGTCTTCAAGCAAATTCACTACAGGTCCGTAATCCTTCGCGGTTAGCTCTCCACTCATATTGATAGCTACCGTATTGTCGTGGTTGCTGGTTAATATCTCTATCATGGCTTTAAGTTTTTTAGTTCTTCTTAGTATGGGAGAAAAAACTATACCGGATTCAAGCTAACCCTGTTTTGCTAATGAAGAACAGCCATACTAAAGTGAAGAAACTGCCATAAACAAGGTTTTAAAGGCTATTTGAATAACCGTACTGACAATAGACACACTAAAGAATTTAATTATCCCAATAAAACCGCAGGTTATTGAACAGCCATATGTGTAATAACCACCACGGTCATGAAGTGCTTTGCTCACATAAGATTTTCTTTACCTCCGCAAGCCGGTTCATAACCATTTTTTTT
>NZ_SMLW01000646.1:9444-33875 GCF_009711405.1 Fulvivirga kasyanovii
CTGTATTAAATTCTTCACTAAACTCCCCTCTATTGGCAAATGCGGGGCAAAAAACCCGAACAATTTTTTTATCCCCCCGTTGTAATGAAAGGTCGAGAAGATAGAAAAAATGAAAAACCCCATATTATTTACCGTGCTTACTTTAGCATGCACGGCCTGTTTTGAATATAATCCTAACCAGATTATTCTTGAGGACGATGAAAAAAACCTTACTTCCAAAAATATTGCGCTGATACAGAAAAAACCCGCGCCCGAAACTATAAGGTTTGTATTGATGGGCGACACCCAGCGGTTTTATGACGAAACGGAAGATTTTGTAAAAAGTATCAACCAATATGATAACATAGATTTCGTAATCCATGCAGGGGACATATCCGACTTTGGCCTGGCACAGGAGTTTCAATGGGTACATGAGATCATGTCTAAAGTTAAATTTCCCTACCTTACAGTGATCGGCAATCATGACCTGCTGGCCAATGGCAGGAAGGTCTACAATGAAATGTATGGAGCACTCGATTATTCGTTTGAATACGGCGACTACAAATTCATTATGCTCAACACCAACTCCCGGGAATATGAGTTTGACGGCACTATTCCTGACCTGATATGGCTTAAAAACCAGCTTGAGGATAATCCTGAGAATAAAAAGGTCATTGTCATATCACATATCCCGCCGTTTGACGGCGATTTTGACCCTGACCTGGAAGAAGCCTACGCAAAACTGCTGGCAGATGATCCCAATGTTTTGTTCTCATTGCACGGCCACCGTCACTCCTTCTCTGACGATGAATATTATGATGATGGTGTGCGCTACTTTGTTACCACCACCACACAAAAAGGTGGTTATGCCATAGTTACGCTGGCCCCAAATGATGCCCAAATAGAAGTCGTTAATTACTAAAACCAACCATGAAGATAATAGCTCCCATACTGCTTTTATTCACCAGTATATTGATGGCCAGCGGACAGGACCTGGATAGCGAAGCCCCAGGTAAAAAAAGCTGGCTCATCCCGGATCATATGAAGGTCCAGTTTGCCGGCAATATCGGTTTTCTCTCTGTAGGTGCAGGCTATCTGCATGGCAACGACAAACTTGAAACAGACCTTTATGCCGGATTTTTGCCCAAAAGTATCGGAGGTGACCATATAATAAGTTTAACCACTAAAATGACCTACTCACCATGGAAGTTTGCCATCAATGAAGAGTATACCGTTATACCTTTTTCTATTGGCCCTTACCTGAGCTACTCATTTGGCAGCCAGTTTGATACCCTGCTCCCCAATGAATACCCGAAAGGTTACTACTGGTGGGCCACATCCCTGCGGTTCGGTGCCTTTGTGGGAGGACGGGTACAAATGGACCTGGGTGCTCAGCAACGCGTTAAATCCTTTGACTTTTATTACGAGCTTGGCACATACGACCTGGAATTTCTGAGCTATATGCAGAATCAAAAATCCTTGCAGATCTCAGATATATTCAGCCTTGCTTTGGGCGTAAAATTAAGGCTTCATTAAAAGCGAATCCCGGAGAAGACATTAAAACAGCCTCCCCCGGGATTCTTCAAGTAATTAACCAATCAGTGTAAAACGTTATTCTTTGTACATTTTAAAGTTACTGACTTCTTCGCCTGAGGTAAGTCTCAGGAAGTAAATGCCTGTAGGTACATTCCCAGCATTCCATTGCACAGAATAATGACCGCTATTCAATGCCTTATCCATCAGTACGGCTACACGTTTTCCAACATTATCAAAGACTACCAGTGAAGTATGACCGGCCTTTTCTACATGAAAATCGATGGTAGCTCCATGTGAGAAAGGGTTTGGATATCCACCAATGGCCTTCTCCTGTACAAGAGAGGATTCTTCCACTGAAGCAATTCTTGCAGATACTGCTGCACCGTCCAATGCATCCAGGTACGGTCTGTGGCTGTTGGAGAACTCATAGCCATTGGCAATGTCCCAATTGATAGACCAGGTCATCAGGCCTCGGAAATCTGCATAGCCGCTAGAGTTTATCAGGGTATAGCTCCCGCCAAAAGGTATACCTTTTATCAGGTAATCCAGAGCCTTATGTACATTGGCGGGTGTGGTGTATCCTCCTCCTGCGGCGGCCGGGGCTGCAGGCAGGCCAATGGCTACCTGGTCTACCCTCAGAGCAGGGAAGTCAACAGGATTGCTGGCTACAGGGAACCCCTGCAAAAGCATTTCTGCCATGGCCACATGGAAATCAGGTGTGCTTTGCGAGTAGCACCTGCCATCAAGCCCTAGCATACAGCCGGAGTTGTAATGCTGTACATGGATGTAGTCCATTTGGTTTCTAAAGGCATAGATCACCGGCAGATATGCCCCATAAGCGCCTGCGTAGGTACTATAGCCACCCTGCACAAAGGCTGTTTCCGGAGCCATGGAAAGTATAAAATCGGAGCCGAAGCTGTTAACTACAGTTTGTGCACCGGCTATGAAATGCACAATCTTAGGCGAGGTCGGGTTTCTGAAATCGGTATCACCGGAGGCCAGAGACAATGAGCTTCCTTCCAGGTCAATATCCATACCGCTGAAACCATATTCATTGATGAGACTAATCATACTGCTGCTAAACTCCTGGGCATCTGCGCTGCTGCTGACATCAATGGCACCATTGGCACCTCCTATGGAGATCAACACCTGCTTACCCCTGCTCCTGAGCAAAGCCACATCATCTTTAAACTCCTGAACGGAAGGGTAAATGGCCGGATCGGGCGTAAAAACTATATTCGAACCTGATGGGGTGGATGGTTCTGCAAAAGCAATGTTAATCACATCCCATTTATCGGAAACGTCCCTGAGCTTGAGGGTACCCGAACCATTATCAAAATTGTGCCAGTAACCGACCATAATCCGCTTGGGAAGTTCTCCGTCACCACCACCGCCGGAAGACTCTACAGTAATGGATACCGCAGCGGAAGTTGTAGAGCCACCATCATTATCCGTAGCTTTGGCCGTCAGCGAATAGTTACCCGCCAGGCTGGTCCAGTTTACCTGGTATGGACTGGAGGTGTCCTCGCCAATTTTAGTACCATTCCTGAAAAATTCGACCTTGGAAACTGTGCCGTCTGTATCACTGGCAGTTGCTGATATACTTACGATATCACCTGCCGTATAAGTGCTGCCATTTGAGGGGGCTGTAATACTCACCGAAGGGTTTTCATTGTCACCTCCGCCACCGCCATTGCAGTCGCCTATGTAAGTCCATGCATCCTGCCAGTGCTGGCCTTCACCGGGAGCATAAGCCCAACCGGCACCCGAAGAACACCAGCCGGGAATATCGCAACGGTATTTCTTATTGATATTCTGTACCTCCTGGTCCTGGCTGTAAGTAGTACCAGCCACATATTGAGGCAGGCCGGAGCAGCTACCATCATTCCCTGAGCCGTTGACCGTTACCGATACAGCAGATGAAGTGGCACTCGCCCCTTCATTATCAAACGCTTTGGCCGTAAATGACAAACTACCGGCACTTACATTGCTAAGCGTAAAGCTATAAGGTGCCGAACTGTCTTCGCCAAGTTTGGTTTGTCCCTGGTAGAACTCCACTTTGGACACACTCCCGTCCGCATCCGAGGCACTGGACTGGATCAGGATGTTGTCGCCTTCTGTATAGGTAGCTCCGTTTGCCGGGGCTGTAAGCGATATAGAAGGAGGTTGGTTGGTACCTCCTCCGCCGCACGGTCCCAGATTGGTCCAGTGCTCGTAAGCATCAGAGTATTCCTCCGGATTATTGTTTTGAGTCCAGTAGTTTGCCCGGTACTTATTACCGTTGTATTGCACTTCCGCCCCTCCGGTGTAGACCTCAGATGAGCTCCATGCCGGGACACCGCTACAATCCAGCTCATAAGCAGATAATTGTCCCGGTAGGGTAAAAAAGGCCAGCATTGCTATTAAAAATACTGCAATGAAGCCTGATATATGTTTAGATATATATTGCATATGGATAATCTTAATAATTGTAAATCAATGATTTTAGAAGGGACCGGCCTGAAATGCACCAGACCGGCCCCCGGGGAAAGAAGATTATTTTTTAAACATTCTGAGGGTAATAATTCGCCCTCCCGACTTCAACTGACAGTGATATAAACCATTTGGCAGACTGCTGGTATTCAGCTCATAGTGATGTTTCCCAGCTTTCAATTCTTCGTTTACCACGCTGATCACCTTGGCTCCCAGGCTATTGTAGATCACGAGGCTAACCGGGCCGTTTTCAGGAACAGAAAAATCGATAACTGTGTATGCCGAAAACGGGTTAGGGTAATTTTGCTTTAAGCTGAATGATGAGGAACCCGAATCGTCAGCACCCAGGTTTTCTGACGATGCTGTTCTGGCAGCAGCACTGCCGCATGCTCCTATGTTCGTCCAGTGCTCATACTGCCCGGAGAATTCCTCAGGATTATTGTTTTGAGTCCAGTAATTGGCCTGATATTTATTGCCATTGTACTGCACCTGGTCGCCTCCGGTATATACTTCGGAAGCAGACCACACAGGCAAACCTCCACAATCGCCCCCACCGGTAGTAGTTACCGATATAGCTACGGCGGTGCTGGTTCCGGTGGCTCCATCATTATCCGTAGCACGGGCTGTCAACGTATATGAGCCTGCACTAACATTGCTCCAGATAACGGTATATGGGCTGGAAGTTGCCTCTCCTATTTTAGTGCTTCCATGGAAATATTCAACTTTAGTGACTGTTCCATCGCTATCGCTGGCCGAAGCTGTAAGGGTAATATTATCGCCTTCATTGAAATCAGCACCATTGGCGGGTGATGAAACAGAAACCGTCGGCGCCACATTGTCCGGGTCCGGATCACCATCACCACAATCACCAAGCAGCGACCAGGCATCCTGCCAGTACTGTCCTGCTCCCGGTTCATAGGCCCATGCTGCGCTTGATGAACACCAGCCTGGCACATTACACCTGAATTTTTGGTTCAAATTCTTTACTTCCTGGTCCTGACTGTAGCTGGTACCGGCAGCATATTGCGGCAGACCTGCGCAACCTCCACCGTCAGAAATCTCTACAGTTATATTAACAACACCTGATGTTGTGGTTGCACCGTCATCATCAGTAGCGCGGGCGGTGAGCGTATATGAACCTGCTACAGCTCCATTCCAGGTATAGCTGAAAGGTGCAGAAGCATCTTCCCCTAGTTTGTTCGAACCTTCGTAAAACTCGACCAGCACTACGGTACCATCGCTATCCGAGGCATCGGATGCAATGGTGATGGCGGTACCCTCGGTAATAGTAGCACCCTCGGCAGGACTTGTAATGGACACGGAAGGAGCTTGGTTTGATCCCGGCTCATTAACAGAAATGCTCACGACTGCCGAAGTTACAGACGCATTGTCGTCATCAGTAGCTACTACAGTCAGGTCATGGGAACCCAATGCTGCGCCAGACCAGGTAAAACTGTATGGAGCCGTAAGGTCTTCACCCAATTTGGTTTGTCCTGCATAAAATTCCACCTTGGAAACCACACCGTCGGCATCTGATGCGGTGGCCGTGATGGTGATATCCGCACCCTGTTCAAAGCTATTGCCATTACCCGGGCTGGTAATACCTGCCACCGGCGGGTTATTCGGACAGCTTGGGGAACAGCCTCCGGCCATGATACCCTCATATATTTTATCAATCAGGGAGTTTGGACCCGAAGGTACATCCTGAGTCGACTCCCAATACATGGCACCTGCCAGATTATTGCTATGGATGTAATCAATTTTGTAGTCAAGAGACTGGTTATCTTCATAAGAAATGAAGTGTCCTCCCATTTGATTAGGGTTATAGAGATAAGGCACTTTGGCTACATCATCCCAATAGCGGGTATAGCCATTTTTATTGATATAGTCCGATACAAGGTCTTTATAATCATGCACCCCGGAAGGCTGGCCCGGTTCATCCCATGAGCCTGGAGGCGGCTGCGTGGCCGTAGAGGGCTGATACAGCCCGTGGGAATCTCCTGCCTGCACATTGCGCCACTCACGGCTGTAAATAGGCAGGCCCGCGGTGATCTTACTGGCCGGCGCTCCCTTACTGATGTAGTGCATAATTGCCGAGTTGACATTAAACTTTGGGTCTATGACCGGAGAACCGTCAGGGTGGTTGCCTACACCGTCACCGGCACTGTTATACAAAGGGGCATGGTGGCCAGTATAATTGGCCCAGGCACCATTCATATCATAAGTCATGATATTGACCCAGTCTGCCACACTAAAGAAACCGGGTACATCCATGGCATCAATCTTCGAAGTTCCTGCCCCCACTGCTGCTGTGATGTAGTAATATTTGCCATCAATAGCCTGCTGGGCATCAAGTTCGGCACGTATGGCCTGCACAAGCCTGGTGTAATTGACCCCATCTTCAGGGCCACCCTTTCCGGCGTCATTTCCGCCTCCACCGGGGTATTCCCAGTCCAGGTCTACACCGTCAAATTTATACTTTACCAGAAACTCCCGGACAGATTCGGCGAACGCCTGTCGGTTGGCAGCCGTGGCCGCAGCCTCATAAAAGTGTGTAGACCACGTCCACCCACCCACTGAGATCAGGGTTTTCAGGTGAGGATAGTACTGTTTTAGCTGATAGAGCTTATCGAAGCTACCGCCTTCTTTTTGCAGATCGGCAAATTCATCCCCAACCACAATATGATAGTTGGAAGGGTTAATATTGGCAAAGGCAAAGTTGATATGAGTCATTCTGTCTGCCCTGATATCTTCAACATGGAAATCCCGGCCATATACACCCCAGGAAATATAGTAGGCAATGATCTTTTTAGAGGGATCATAACCTGATGCAGGGGCACATTCCGGCTGACCACATGGTGAAGGGAACAAAGGACTGAGGTTCTCCACCTCAAAACCTGCCTCGCTGATATTGGAGCCATGTATTGAAGCATTGAAAGGTGGTATGGAGATGCCTGCATATTTGGCATTCACCGAAATATCCACTGAGGCATTGGCCCCCAGTGAAGTACCCCCACCCCATGACGGCGGCGTCCACTTATACCTGTTATTCCCCAGCGATGAAATGGTACCGGAGTAACTGGTCACCTGGGAATAATATGGGTCCAGTTCAAATTCGACATAGTAATCTTCAATAGCTGTCGATGTATTGTTGGACACTTTTAATGTCCCCGTAAAATCGGGCATCAACCGTTGGCCCTGGGTCCAGGTACCTGAAAAATCCTGGGCCGTAACAGTCCCGAACGCAGTAAGGAATATAAGTGCCGGAAGCAGGTGTTGTTTAAAGCAAACTTTGAGTAAAAGACATAATTTTTGGTAAGGTAATTTGGTCATAATAGTTGGTTTTAGGTTGTAAAATCGATAGGTGTTTGTGCACCAATAACCTATGATTTATCAAAATCAGCAGCTAACTCCAACTTTATTAGCTGAATGGAAGGAAAGTGTAGCTAAGTGCAGGCAGTGGCTCACGACGAAGCCCCAAAACTACCTGAATTACAATGGATCAACCTATTTCAACTGGCCTGCAATATAGCCCGTTGTCCAGGCCGCCTGAAAGTTAAAACCGCCGGTAACGCCATCAATATCCAACACCTCTCCTGCGAAGTAAATGGCAGGCATTTTCCGGCTTTGCATGGTACTGAAATCAACGTCCTGCAGGCTCACTCCGCCGCAGGTCACAAACTCCTCCTTGAAGGTAGTTTTACCGCTGACTTCGTAAATGTCATTGATGAGGATATTTACCAATTTATTGTGTCCCTTTTTCCCAAGTTCACCCCATGTGATGTCTTCCCGCAAGTCTATCTTGGCAAGTAGGAAGTCCCACAATCGGTTAGGAATATCGAATGGATTGGCATTCAGCATTTTCTTCCGGGTGTAGTTTGTAGCCTGCTCTGAAAGCACTTGCTGTATTTCAGCCTCTGTGAGGTTGCCAAGCCAGTTTACCTGGACCTTGAAATTATAATCGAGTTGGTTCAGTACCCTGGCCCCATAAGCTGAGAGCTTCAATATAGCGGGGCCGCTCATGCCCCAGTGCGTGATCAGCAGAGGGCCTTCTTCCTTCAGCTTTGTACCCTGAACGCGTACTGCTGTATGACTAACG
Source organism: Fulvivirga kasyanovii (assembly GCF_009711405.1). Classification (GTDB taxonomy): domain Bacteria; phylum Bacteroidota; class Bacteroidia; order Cytophagales; family Cyclobacteriaceae; genus Fulvivirga; species Fulvivirga kasyanovii. Next base: position 17,531 of record NZ_SMLW01000646.1, read on the forward strand.
GAAAGCCCCATAAGCTTCTTAATCGGTTCCTGAGGCATATTAAAAGTAAACAAGGATGGAACAGGATGTTCAATCGTATGCCCCAACTGCTTTAGCCATTCAAATCCCTCGGGTTTAGGGCTGCCTCCGGTAGTTATGATTACCTTGCCGGCGGTGATGATCTGCCCATCCTTACTCTCAAGATTGTAACCTCCGGCATCAGGACGAATGCTAAGTATCTGAAAATTCTGCTTTATTTTAACGCCAAGTGTTCCCGCCTCCCTGATGAGACAGTCAATGATGGTTTGGGAACTGTCGGTAACCGGGAACATGCGGTTGTCGGGCTCAGTTTTTAATTTTACCCCCCGATTTTCAAACCAGTTGACAGTATCCTGAGTAGAAAAGGTGCCAAAGGCTTTTTTCAACTGCTTGGAACCTCTGGGGTAGAACCGGGCCAGTTGGGAAACATTAAAACAGGCATGGGTTACATTGCACCGTCCACCGCCGGAGACCTTTACTTTGGACAGCAGCTTACCTGACTTTTCGTAGAGGGTGACGCTGGCATCCGGGTGATGCTGTTTCGCTGATATTGCGGCAAAAAAACCGGCGGCACCGCCGCCAATAATGGCTATTTCCATTCCTAAAAAATTCAGCCCTAAAGCAAACCAATAAGTTACACAAAAACCACATATTGTAGAAGAAAACTCCCTGCCTGCCAGTGTTTTTCATGCGCTAACCTGCTTTATACCACCAATTCCGGATCAGGTACTATTTTGGCTTCTACCCTACAAAAACGAGTTAAATCAATGACCATACTTGGAAATATAATCAAGAAGGCTATAGAACTTAAAGGCAAACTCTCCGGCGATGATGACCCGCTGGAGCTTCAGGAAAAGACACTTTACCAACTGCTGGACAAAGCCAGAGATACTGAATTTGGTAAACATTATGACTTTAAAGGCATTTTGGAAAGCGATGACATCAGGAAAGCACTTGCTGCCAAGGTGCCTGTTCATGACTATCATAAAATGCACAACGAATGGTGGCATAAAATGGAGCAGGGCCAGCCGGATATCTCCTGGCCGGGGAAGCCGAGCTACCTGGCCCTGAGTTCGGGTACCACGAGTGGTAAAAGCAAAAAAATACCAGTAACTGAGGACATGCTACAGGCCACCCGGCAGGCCAGCTTACAACAGATTACCTGTCTGTCAAACTTCAACCTCCCGGCAGAGTTTTTCGAAAAGGAAATCATGATGCTCTGTAGCAGTACCAACCTCAATGAAGATGGTGTTTACCCCGTAGGTGATATTAGCGGCATAAGCGCGGGCAACATCCCATTCTGGTTCAGAAACTACTGTCGCCCCGGTGAGGAAATATTTAATATTGACGACTGGGACCAGCGCATACAAAAAATAGCCGAACAAGCACCAAAGTGGGATATCGGCGCGCTTTCAGGTATCCCGTCGTGGATTGAACTTATGCTCAGGAAGGTTATAGAATATCACGGGCTAAACAATATCCACGAAATATGGCCTAACCTGAGAGTATATGCTACCGGCGGAGTGGCTTTTGGCCCATACCAAAAAAGCTTTGAAAAACTGCTGGCGCAACCGCTCGTTTACATCGACACTTACTTTTGCTCCGAGGGCTTCCTGGCATTCCAGGCCCGCCCTGAGACTGACTCCATGAAGCTGGCACTGGATAATGGGATTTACTTTGAGTTTGTCCCTTTTGTGGAAGAAAATATATTACCCGACGGATCGGTAAAGCCCGGTGTTGAGGCTTTAACGCTCGAAGAGATCAAGGAAGGTGAAGAATACGTATTACTGATCTCCAGTGTGTCAGGCGCATGGAGATACGTACTGGGAGATACGATAAAATTGACGAGTAAAGAGCACTATGAAATAGACATTACAGGTCGTACCAAGCACTTCCTAAACGTTGTAGGCTCCAAGCTATCGGTAAATGATATGAACACAGCTATACAAACCCTGGAAAAAGAGCTTGGGGTAACCGTTACCGAATTCACAGTAGCTGCAGTTAAACAAGAAGACCAATACGTTCATAAATGGTATTTAGGCTCAGAAGACCTCAAAGACAGGGATTCTGCGCGGGTACTCATTGATAAAACGTTACAGAACATCAACCACAACTACCAAACTGCCCGTGAACAGGCCTTGTCGGATATAATTATTGAAGTGGTAAGCCCACATGCATTCTACGAATGGAACGAGATCAAGAACAAAAAAGGCGGCCAGGTCAAAACCCCAAGGGTGATGGACGAGGATCAGTTCAGTGAGTGGGAAAATTTCGTCAGAGCCTTAGGTGTAGCCACCAACTAAGGAATTTGGCAACTTTGCTTTCCTGGCCATTACTTCCCAGCCGAGTCTCTCGAAGATCTCGAAGAGGACTCGGCGTCCTTAGAAGCAGAAATCTACTCTTTAGCAGTAAAACGCCTGCGAAGTATCTAACTCAGTTACTTGCGCTGGCTAAAACAGTGAGCAGTCACTTCCTGCTGCCCATGTACTGTCCCCCGACCGCACACTGCAAACCCTACCCAACCGTCAACACAATCTTACCAATGTGGTTACTGCTTTCCATAAGGGCATGTGCTTCGGCAGCATTCTCCAGCGGGAAGGTTTTATGAACTATCGGCTTAATGGTATTATCAGCCAGAAATGGCCAGATATTTCGTTCCAGTTTTTCGGCAATGGCCTGTTTAAAAACATGATCACGTGCCCTTAGGGTTGATCCTGTGATGACGAGCCTCTTCCGCATGACCTTGAGCAGGTCTACCTCCGCTATTTTGCCCTTCATGGCATTGATCATCACCATCCGGCCTTCTGTTTTTAGCAGGTTGATGTTTTTAGGAGTATAATCCCCTCCTATCATATCCAGAATAATGTCGATACCTTCATTACCTGTAGCATCCATTAATATTTTTTCAAAATCTTCTTCACGATAGTTGACTGCTTTTTCTGCACCGATCTGCTCTGCAAACAGACATTTCTCAGCACTTCCGGCAGTTGTATAGGCCTTGCCTCCCATGGCTTTTACCATCTGTATGGCCGCAACACCTATGCCTGAAGTACCTCCATGCACGAGTACGTTTTCCCCTGATTTAAAGCTGGCTCTGTCAAATACATTCGTCCACACGGTAAAGAATGTTTCCGGCAGTGATGCAGCTTCAGTAAAGTCAAGTCCCTCCGGTATGGGCAGGCACTGACCGGCAGGAACGGTTACGTACTCCGCATAGCCACCACCACCCAGCAGGGCACACACTCTATCACCGGGTTTCCACCGGGAGGTTTTCTCTTTTACCTCTTTAATAATGCCGGCTATCTCCAGACCGGGAATATCGTCCGGCACTCCCGGAGGTGCGGGGTAATTTCCCTTTCTCTGAAATATATCGGGCCGGTTTATTCCTGCCGCCTTTACCTCGATCAGCACCTCTCCTTCTGACGTCCGGGGCATTTCCCTCTCCTGCACTTTCAGCACCTCAGGGCCTCCCGGACTGGTAATGACTATTGCTCTCATCATGTTATTTTTCTTCTCAACTTTTCTATTCCATAAACTTACTCTATACAGGTTTAAGCATCAACCCGGTCGACATACAGTTGATGAATTTATTTAATAGGTATGATTAAAAATTATCAATATCCTATTGCACTCATCTACGTTCAATACTCCTATATTCAAACCGTATTATAAGGCCTGGCCAAATTTATCTGATGTCAAAACTCCAACAAACCAACAAGTTACTCATTGTATTGTCTTTTGCGGCTATCTATCTGATCTGGGGTACAACTTATCTCGTCATAGCCATTGGCCTTGAAGAAATCCCTCCTTTCCTGATGGCTTCCATGCGATTTATCATAGCAGGCTCAATGCTTGCCGCATATTGTATTTACAAGAAGGAAAAGATGCCTTCGGCTACATCCATTATCAAAAATGCCATTCTTGGGCTCATCATACTGACCGGAGGCCAGGGACTTTTGATCTGGTCTGAGCAATACATCACCTCAGGCTATGCTTCCATACTTTCGGCAACATTGCCTATCTGGTTTGTGATCATGGACAGGAGCAACTGGAAAACCTACTTTTCAAGCCCTTACATCATCATGGGTGTGGTATTGGGCTTTATGGGCATATTACTTTTGTTTAAGGATACACTCAGTGCTTCTACCTTTTCAGAAAGTGGCCTTATGCAACTGTATGGTACTATTGCAGTCCTCATCGGAGCTATTTGCTGGGTAATAGGCACATTGTATAACCGCAGCAAGCCCGCACCGGGATCGATGTATTCCAACCTGGCCTGGCAGCTTCTTATGGCATCCCCGATATGCCTTTTCATAAGTTTCTCAACTGGTGAATTCTCCGGTTTTGATTTGGCAGCCGTCACCTATAAGGGTTGGTTGTCTGTTGTTTACCTGGCTATTGCGGGATCAATTATAGCATTTATAGCCTACACATGGCTCCTGACCAAACTGCCTTCTGCGATCGTGAGCACGTATGCCTACATCAACCCTGTAGTGGCGGTGATCCTGGGCTGGTACCTGGCTGAAGAAGTGGTGACCAACTTTCAGCTTATCGGTATGGTGGTTATTTTGGGAAGTGCCATACTGGTGAATATTACCAAAAGCCAGGTACAATCGAAAAGCCTGCATGAAGAAGATGAGGAGCCTGAAGTAAAACCTGTAATGAAACTTAAATCATAGCAGAGGCAAATTACGTTTATAGATATACGGAATGTCGCAATGCACCCACTAATTTGGCAGACGCGGCACCTGTTGATATTTAACGGTGTCATTAGTTTTGCTTTGATAACAACCCCTAACCACAGCTATAATGGAAAGTAAAGATTTAAATGTCGCAGAACAACCAAAATCCTTAAGAAGAAAATCGATATGGCTGGCCCTTAAAGATGCTATCCGGGGCACCGAAGCTGATTATACCCAGGTAAGTTTGAGGAAAGCTATTTTTCTTTTGGCCGTACCGATGATCCTGGAACTGGTGATGGAATCTACTTTTGCCGTAGTAGATATCTATTTCGTAGGCAAACTTGGGGCATCAGCAGTTGCCACGGTTGGCCTTACCGAGACTTATTTATTTCTCTTGTATTCAGTTGCCATGGGCTTGTCAATGGCCATTACGGCAACCGTAGCCCGGCGTACCGGTGAGAAAAACAAAGAAGGTGCCGCCAAAGCAGCCGTTCAGTCTATTTTCCTGGCTTTGCTGATCTCCCTGCCCTTTACCTTAGCGGGTATTTTCTTTTCCAAAGACCTGCTGATGCTCATGGGAGCTGACGAATGGAGCATTGCTCATGGTTATAAATATACCAGATGGATGTTGGGTGGGAATGCAATCATTGTACTCCTGTTTGTAATCAACGCCGTGTTCAGGGGAGCCGGTGACGCTGCCATAGCCATGCGAGTGTTATGGATAGCCAATGGAATAAACATTATACTTGACCCAATACTGATATTTGGCTGGGGTCCTGTCCCTGCTATGGGTATTGAGGGAGCCGCCATAGCCACTACCATTGGTCGGGGCATTGGTGTAGCTACCCAGGTCTGGGTACTGGTAAAAGGAGGAAAACATATCAGGGTAACTTTGGAGCATATCGCCTGGAATGCCAGGATCCTGATGGGTATCATACGAACTTCCCTCGGAGGTGTCGGGCAGATGATCGTTGCCATGACTTCGTGGATATTCCTGATGAGGATATTGGCAGGGATCAGCAGCGAAGCAGTTGCCGGTTCTACCATTGCCATGAGGATCATGCTGTTCACACTCATGCCGGCCTGGGGCCTGTCCAATGCTGCAGCTACTTTGGTAGGCCAAAATTTAGGAGCAGGCAACCCGGACAGGGCTGAATCTGCCGTCTGGAAGATCGGATTTTACAATATGATCTTCCTGATCATTGTGTCACTGATCTATTTTGTCTTTAACCGTTCTCTGATAGGTTTCTTTACGGAAGACCCTACCGTGATCAATATTGGTGCAGAATGGCTTAAGATACTCTCTTACTCTTATTTTGTATATGGCTGGTGGATGGTAGCCACGCAGGCGTTTAATGGTGCGGGCGATACTAAAACACCCACTATGATCAACCTTGTGTTTTTCTGGCTCATACAGATACCGCTGTCGTATTTTCTGGCCATTTCATTAGGCTGGGCACATTCCGGCGTTTTCTGGGGTATATTCTTTTCAGAAACTTCCGTTGCCTTGTTTACCTTGTACCTCTTCAAAAGAGGACGCTGGAAGCTGGCAACCGTGTAAACTATCAACTGCCCTTATGCCGCTCGCCCCAACGGTCCAGCTCCATGAGAATGTTCTTTAACGAGGACCCCTTCTCTGTGAGCTGGTACTCAACCCTTGGAGGCACTTCCGGGTAAGCAATACGGGTTATCAATCCATCGGCCTGCAATTCCTTTAGCTGGGTTATCAGCATCCGTTCTGAAATGCCCGGCAATTTCTTTTTCAATTCGCCATACCGGAGCTTTCCGTCAATCAAATATCCCAGGAGACTGAGTTTCCAACGGCCGCTTAGTACCGCCATGGCATAGGCCATTCCACAATCGGCCTCAAGGTTCTTCTTATTTAAAGTATTCGTAGATGCCTCTTTTCTCATTTCTTACAAATTAGTAGGTACCCTACAATTTAGTATGTACTTGAATAATTAAAGGTACATACTAACCTTTACAATCAAAAAAACACATTTATGAAACTCTTAATTCAAATTGTACACTGGGCGGTATATGCGTATTATGTTTATCTTTTTGGGTATGCCAGCCTGTTCAAGGTATTTCAAAAACAAAGTATGATGGAAAGTATGGATTCTCTTGGGTTTAACAAGACCTGGACATTGCTGATCGGATACGGTGAGCTTTTGGGAGTAATAGGCTTGTTAGCCGGGCTTTGGTACCACGAAATTAAAAATGCATCGATACTCTGGCTTTTTCCATTTGCTGTAGGTGCATTGATGGTACACTTTGCACACCAGGAGTATCAGTATTATTATGCGGCACTTTTGGGCTGTATCTCGTCCATTATTCTTTTGGCTACGGATAAGTATTTTAAAATAGCGCTCTGAGAAATTTACAGGGTTGGCAGCATTATTTGTTGCCAGCCCTGGCTTTTCGGTGGTATCTTTTGCTAATGGAGTATGCTCTATTGCGACATGCTCTTAACAATAGCTGGGATAATGCAATAATTAAGATACCTTTTTGAAATTTTCATGCCTCACTGCCAGTCACAACTACTTTTCCGCTCCACTCTCCATTCAGTTTTTCTATCACGAGCAACTCTTCACCCGAGGCTGAGGCTTTTGTTATCAGCTCACCTTCTTTATTCCAGAAGGCGCTTTGTCCGCCGGAAGGGCTTCCCCACGAATCTCCTCCAAAATTTGACATCAGCACGGCCATTTGGTAGCGTGAGGCATATTGGCTCAATAGCTGAAGTGCGCCACCTATACCGCCGGGCGAATAAAAGATACTGGCCAGGTAGAGGGTACTTCCTCCTGCCGCTGCCTTTTCAGGATGTTTCACATTTTCTATATCGGCACATATAGCCACGCTGATCGTCTCCTCTTCCAGCTTTATTACCGGGTCATGGTCGAAGCATGAGGAAAAGAACTGATCTTCCCCATCGTGCAAAAACTGCTTGGTGTACAGGGACAAACTGCCATCCGCCTGTATAACAAATGATCCGATATGCAATTGCCCCTGGGTTTCTACCGGGGCACCTGCTATGATGATCATACTATACTCCCGGGCAAGATCACGCAGGTGGTCCAGCCTGTCATCATCGATTGTAACTATAAAGTTATGGGCAAGTTCCCTTTCATACCCGGTAATGGAAAGCTCCGGAAACACGAGGAGCTGTACATTGTGCTCAGATGCTTCCTTGATCAATCTATAATGTTGTTCGAGGTTTGCAGGTATGTTTCCCCGCACAGGGGCAGTCTGTGCCGCAGCTATGATCATAACGCTGATGGTTAAAATTACAGGGCGAAGTAAAACATTCTCAGGGATCAAAAAACCAACGGCGCTAAATTTATTTTCAGAAATACAGCTACCTGGCTTCCACCATCATCATCACTTCTTCGGGAGGCATATACAGCCTTCTGATCTTGCTCTTGTACCTCTCGGGGAGATGGGCATGGTTTAATATATAGTTTTTGGTTTCTATGATCCTGTCTGCCAGTCCATGTTGTATAGCATGTGTGTCGGCCACACGCTCTGCGCCTATGAGATAGGCTTTGCTTAAAATATACCCAAAACCAAACTTCAATAATGAGAAGAAGCTTCTGTCTTTATAATCCATAACATGGCCGAGCTCATGCCCCAGCCAGCCAACCAGCACACCAAAAGGCACGGAATGGATAAAGATCCTTTCGAGGCCGATCTTAAAATAGTGGCTGATAAAGATCACGTATTCCCGCTTTCCCCTGCTCCGAAACATGGTTTTTACAAGCGGTTGTGCCTGCATAAATGATTTCTTGATGTTGTCCTTAAAGACGAAGTGGATCTTTGTACCCTTAAGTTCAGGGTAGTAGGACAATGCCGTTAAGATCTCCTTTCTCAGGGTATCAGGGATGACCTTGTTTTGGGCAAACTGCTCAAGGTCAACTTCCGGCATATAACTGGACGTGGCTCTGGCGGTATTATTCATGATTCAACAACTCCAATAAACGTGCCTGAGCTATTTTTCCGGGGCCAGCGGTGAAAATAATCATTCACAAACCTTTAAAATGGACTAAATTGTGTATTGATCTCCATACCTTTGAGGGATGAAGATCAACAACACTGACTTAGAGAAGTACCTCGCCCCTCTGAAAATCACCACACTTAACAGTATTCAACTGGCTTCTCTTGAGCAGTATGAACCTGGAAAAGATATGATGCTACTGGCTCCTACAGGCACGGGCAAGACACTGGCATTTTTGCTTCCGGTTTTAGACCAGCTTCAACCCGGACTTGAGGCTGTTCAGGTATTGATACTCGTTCCGTCCCGCGAGCTGGCCCTTCAACTTGAGCAGGTATTTAAAGCCATGGGCACCGGCTTCAAAATCAACTGCTGCTACGGTGGCCATTCATTCAAAACCGAAACGAACAACCTGCAGCACCCGCCTGCGGTATTGGTTGGTACGCCGGGCCGTATTGCTGACCACTTAAACAGAAGAAGCTTTGAGACCAAAAATATCCATACCATTATACTGGATGAATTTGACAAGTCGCTAGAGCTGGGATTTGAAGAGGACATGCAGTCTATCATTCGTCGTATTCCTCATTTAAAGAGCCGGATATTGACTTCGGCCACTGAAATGAAGTCTATTCCCGCTTTTGTTGAATTTTCTGAGCCAGTGGTGATCAACCACCTAGCCCAACATCCTGCACCGGATATTGAGCTGGTCAACATTCCGACGGACTCTGCGGGTAAGCTGGAAATGCTTTTTCAACTGATCTGTAACATCGGCTCTCAACCCATGCTGGTTTTCTGCAACCACCGTGAGGCTGTAGACAGGATCAGCGATCTGCTTTTCGAGCGAGGCATTATCCACGAAGTTTTTCATGGTGGTATGGATCAGGAGGAGCGCGAACGGGCACTTTTGAAATTCAGGAATGGCAGCCATTACCTGTTGGTAACAACTGATCTGGCAGCAAGAGGTCTGGACATTCCGCAGATCAGGCATATCATCCATTATCAGCTTCCTCCCAAAGAAGATGCGTTCATCCACCGCAACGGGAGAACAGCGAGAATGAATGCCAGCGGCACGGCTTACCTGGTAACTACTGAAAATGATGAAATACCGGCTTATATCAGCAAAGATATAAACGAAATGCCTTTAAATGCCGAGGCCCCTGTGCCTGAGGCTCCTGAATGGGAAACGTTGTTCATCAGTGCAGGAAAAAAGAGCAAGATCAATAAAGTTGACATTGTAGGATTGTTCCTTAAAACCGGCGGACTTGCCAAAGATGATCTGGGGCTGATTGAGGTTAAAGATCAGTATGCCTATGCAGCGGTAAAGCGCAACCGGGTAAAAGCCATTCTCCCAAAGGTCAATAACCAAAAAGTGAAGAAACAGAAGCTGCGTATCGAGGTAGCCAGGTAATTACTGGTATACAGAACCAATTTCCGGTATTCTTAGTTTTAGGGTAATTATTTAGCTAACTTTGCAGCCTTAAATTCGAGAATGGTATGATCGCAGCAAACAATGTTTCTCTACAATACGGTAAGAGAGTCCTTTTTGATGAAGTAAACATCAAGTTCAGTGCAGGCAACTGCTATGGTGTAATTGGGGCCAACGGCGCCGGTAAATCCACCTTTTTAAAGATCCTTTCAGGTGACGTTACGCCGAATTCCGGCAACGTGACTATCGAACCGGGTAAAAGGATGGCAGTACTTAAACAAAACCACTTTGAATTTGACGAATTCACTGTACTGGACACCGTAATGATGGGCCATACAAAGTTGTGGAAGATCATGAAGGAAAAGGACGAGATTTATGCCAAGCCTGATTTTTCAGAAGAGGATGGTATCAAAGCCTCTGAATTGGAAGCTGAGTTTGCAGAAATGGATGGTTGGAATGCCGAGTCTGATGCCGCTGCCCTTTTAAGTGGCCTGGGCATTGATGAGTCTGAGCATTACAACCTGATGAAGGACCTGACAGGTAGCCAGAAGGTAAGGGTGCTTCTGTCTCAGGCACTTTTTGGAAACCCCGACATCCTGATTCTGGATGAGCCTACCAACGACCTGGACATCCACACGGTGTCATGGTTGGAAGACTTTCTTCTTGACTTTAAAAATACAGTGATTGTTGTTTCTCACGACCGTCACTTCTTAGATACTGTCTGTACACATATTGCAGATATTGACTTCGGTGCCATTAAATTATTTACCGGTAACTATTCATTCTGGTACCAGTCAAGCCAGTTGGCCCTGAGCCAGCGTTCTTCTGCCAACAAAAAGGCCGAAGAAAAGAAAAAAGAACTACAGGAATTCATTGCACGTTTTAGTGCCAATGCCTCAAAATCCAAGCAGGCTACCAGCCGTAGAAAGCTTCTTGACAAGATCAATATTGAGGATATTCAGCCTTCTAACAGACGCTACCCTGCGATCATTTTTAATCAGAAACGCGAAGCCGGTGACCAGATTTTGCAGATAGAAGGCCTCAATAAAAAGATTGACGGCCGCTCGCTGATCAAAGACCTGGATATTTTTGTTAACAAGGGCGATAAGATCGCTTTTATTGGCAAAGATAGTTTGGCTATCAGCACTCTCTTCCGCATACTGATGGGTGAAGAACAGGCTGATTCAGGGGAGTTTAAGTTTGGCCAAACCATCACTACGGCTTACCTGCCCAATGAAAACGAAAAGTACTTCAAAAGCAACGATAATCTTATCGACTGGCTTAGACAGTATTCGGATGACGAAAAGGATGAGATATTTATTCGTGGCTTCTTGGGAAAAATGCTCTTTACAGGGGAAGAAACCCTTAAAAAATGTAATGTGCTTTCCGGAGGCGAAAAGGTAAGGTGTATGATTTCGCGCATGATGCTTGCCGGTGCTAACCTGCTTATACTGGACGAACCGACCAACCACCTCGACCTGGAATCGATCACTGCCTTTAACAACGCTTTGAAAGACTTCCCGGGTACTGTATTGTTCACTTCTCATGACCACGAGTTCACCCAGACCGTGGCCAACAGGATTGTTGAACTTACACCTAACGGCTTCATGGATAAGCTCATGACCTACGACGATTATATTTCAAGCGATAAAGTAGCCGCTCAGAGAGAAGAGTTAACGGCTTAATTCATTAGATTTTAGGTTCGGGCCATGCCGACAGAGGCATGGCTCCTGCCTATTTACTATCCATAGTCACCTCAAAAACAGTAAGGCCTTCGTCACACTGTTTGATTTTTATAATTCCTCCAAGCCTGTCCGCAATCAATTTGGATTCATACAGGCCCAGCCCTGAGCCTTTGGAGGCCTCAGAACCCACGAAAAACATATCAAAAACCCGATCCCTTTGCTGAACTGCGATGCCCATGCCGTTATCTGTTACAGAAATCACTACTTGTCCGGGGTTATTTCCCCTGCCACAGCTTACTTTTACCCAATGGTTTCTTTGCTCGGGATCCTGAAACTGCACGGCATTGAGTATGATATTTTCAAGCAATATCCGGAAGAGAAACTGGTCAGATTCCAGGTATACCTGCTCATCGATGTCAAATTCAAACTTAATATTGTCCAGCTCCTCTGTCTTACTGATGGACTTTACCACCTGGTCCAAAATCGATCTGATATCAAGCGGGCTTTTGGTGACCGGAGTTTTTTTGTTTTGGTGCGTACGCAGTAGCCTGCCCAGCATATGATCCATTTCAAAGGCTACTTTTTCAAGGAAATTCAAATATTCGAGCCCTTTCTTATCCTTAACCTCAAGTTGGCCAAGGTGGCACAGGCCAAGTATCCTGGCCAGCGGGCCCCTCAGGTCATGGGCCGAGCGGTAGGCAAAATCATCGAAGTTTTTGTTGGTAGCTACCAATTGTTTATACGCATCGTTGAGGTCGCGGGTGCGTTCGTCTACTTTGGCTTCCAGGTCTTTATAGGCATTGGAGTTATCAAGCCCTATGGCAATATAGGTCGCCAGTGCATTGAGCAGGTCAAACTGATATTGGGTATAATCATTTTCATTAGGACTTTGCACACTAAGCACCCCCACAATCCGGTCTTCAACCAGCAAAGGGATGCACATCAATGACATCAATAACTTCCCTTTGAAGTTATCAACCGATGAAATATATTGATGGTATTCATTCCTCACATTGCCCAGCCATACCGGTTTGCGGTTTCTTACTGCCCAGCTTGTGAACCTGTCGGCAGATACCGGATCTTCAAAGCCCGGGATTCTCTCACCTTCATAAATGTATAGCGCAAAGTTTATTTTTTCGTTTTGCTCATCGTATATACCAATACCAAACTCAGTAGCATCCATCAGGTTGTTCACGTGTTCATGGACCTTTAGTATGATCTTTTCAAAGTCCAGCATGGAGGATATCTCCCTGCCTATATCACTGATAGTACGTATGTTTTTGTAGGACTTCTCCAGCTCCTTTCGCTGCATTTCCAACTCTTCATTCTGGGCCAGGATCTCGTCGTTTTGGGCCAGCACCTCATCATTGATCATGACTACCTCTTCCTGCTTAAGTTTGAGCTGCTCGTGGGTAGCTATCAGTTTTTTGTTTTTCTCCTGCAACAGATGGCTTTTATGGTCAATCTCCGCTGTTCTTTCCTCTACCAGCTTTTCGAGCCTATCCTTCTGTTCTTTAATATTATATACCCTGTAGCGATGCACAATAATTATCAGGCCAACGAGAAAGGCCCCTGAAAGTAGTTTGAACCACCAGGTTTGCCAATAGGGTGGCGTTATAATCACGGTAAGTGTGGCAGGCTCCATTCGCCAAATACCATCATGGTTTGATGCTTTGACCTTGAAGGTGTACTCACCGGGAGGTACATTGGTATAGCTGGCGAAACGCATATTGCCTTTGGTGTAGATCCACTCCTTATCAAAACCCTCTAAAATATATGCATACTGATTTTTGGAAGGGTTTGAAAAATGTAAGGCGGCAAATTCAAAGGCTATGGAATTTTTATCAAATGAAAGCTCTATGCTATCTTCAAACTGTATATGCCTTTTGAGATAAAGCCCGCTGGACGAGTCCCGCAGGCCAACACTTTTATTAAAAAGCCTGATGTTGGTGATTGCCACCTGAGGCAAAGTCTCACTGTCAGAAACCTCTTCAGGCCGGAAGTAATTCAGCCCGTTTAAGCCTCCGAAAAACATTTCTCCATCAGGGGCTTTGTAAAATGCACCGGTGTTGAACTCATTTCCCTGCAAGCCATCATTCCGATCGTAGTTCCTGAAGGTGCCCGTAATCGGATTAAGTCGTGACAAGCCTTTGTTTGTGCTTACCCAGATATAGTGGTTGTCATCCTCCAACACACCATATGTATGGTCATTAGCTAACCCTTCGTTTACTGTATAATGCTCGAATATTTCCTTTTCCTCATCTATCAGCTTATTTAACCCACGTCCTGCTGTAGCCGCCCAAAGCGTGTTGTTATGATCAATCATTACAGATTTCACATAGTTGTCTGAAAGGCTCTCAGGGTTGTTTAGGTTGTAGTAATAATGTTTCCATTGCCCCGTAGCTTTATTATACCTGTTCAGGCCATTCCATGTACCTATCCATAAGTTTCCGTCATGGTCCTCAGCCATGGCATAGTTCACCTCCAGACTGCTTATGCTATTGTTACTTACACTGTCAGGCCTGTAGTTTATAAATCGCCCGGTTTCCTTTTCATACCTGAACAACCCTTCACCATTCGACCCGATCCACATCGTACCCTCACTGTCGCAGAAGAGCAGCCGCACGTCAAACGCTTTAAATGAATACGGATCTTCTGGATCATAAACAAACCGATTAAACTGGCCGGTTTCAGGGTCATACCAGCTTAGCCCACCATCGCTGGTACCTATCCACAATTTATTCTCATCATCAAAGCACAGGCTGCGGACCACATTGCCATTCATGGTATTCACATCCGTGGAACTGCCAAAAAACCGGGTAACTTCCCCGGTTTCACGATCTACTTTATTCAGTCCCGGGTTAGCACCAACCCAGATGTTCCCTTCCCGGTCTTTAACTATAGACCTCACAATGTTACTTGATAATGAATTAGGATCGTTTTCCTTGTACTCCATCATCTTGAATTTAGAGGCATACAGATCAAATTTATTCAGGCCTCCAAAGTAGGTACCGACCCACAATACATTCGACCTGTCTTCAAATATGGCTGTTATCCAGTTGTTGCTCAGGCTGGTCAGATCACCTTCATCCCTTTTGTATTGGGAGATGACCAATTGTCCATCGACTTCTGTTAACTTATTCAGGCCATTTCGGGTGCCTATCCAAAGGTCATCTTTGCTATCCTGAAATATTGCAGTTATCCTGCTATCTGAAAGGGTTGTTCCCCTGGCATCAGTACTGAATAATTCGAAGCCGTCCGACTTTTGATCATAAAGGTTCAGCCCTTTCTGTGTGCCAACCCAAAGCCTTCCCTGCTTATCCTCATAAATAGAGGTTATATGATTGCTACTGAGCGAGACAGGATCATTGGTATGATAATACCTTTGAAATGTCCCCTTTTCCCTTGAGTACCGGTTCAGACCATTCTCGGTACCTACCCAAAGGTTTTTATCATGATCTTCAAATATGACTGTAATGGTGTTGTTGCTCAAACTGGAAGGGTCATTGGCATAATGCCGGAAATGCTTTACCTGGCCACCTACGGTATCCACTTGGTCAAGACCGTCCGCCGTACCTATCCACAACGTACCGGCCCTATCGATAAACAGGCAATTAACATCATGTGAGGACAATTGCCCGGGGCCCTCACCTGGCCTGAAATGAGTGAAGTTATCTTTTGTAATATCAAAAAGGTCAAGGCCGACAATAGTGCTTACCAGCAACTTGTTCTGACCATAATTAAGTACTTCTGTGGTATAATTATGAAGCAGGGTATTTGATTGGTTGAGGTTGTTGGAGTAGGTTTTAAAATCATAACCATCAAACCTGTTAAGCCCATCCTGCGTTGCCACCCACAAAAAGCCCTGATCGTCCTGCGTTATGGACATGACTGTATTTTGAGAAAGGCCATCATCAATGGTCAGTCTTTCAAACCTGATGTTGTTGATCTGCGCAAAAGAGCTATGGCACAACAAACAAAATACAAGGTCTACCAGAACTATTCCTACGTACAGTCTGATTTTCATCAATTTAGAAAGCTCAACTTTTTACAAACAATTTCTACTATAATAAATATAGTCTTAATTCTGTTAATCGCGAACTTGTCAGGGATAAGTTTATTAATAATTTTAGAAGGTGCAACATTGAAAATTGTGAAGGAAAAGAGGGGACGGTTTACTGTTTACAGTTCAAAATTCAAGGTTTACAGTTTTGAAAATCACCTCGGACTCAGGACTTCAGTCTTCCAACCCAAACCACTCTGAAAAACCATCAATTACCCCTTTACCGATTACCTTGAATACTGCCAGCGGGGTCCTAGGCTGACTCTCACTTGGTATGCAAATGAACAGCAGTAGCGGCGTCATCTATTTAACTACTAGCCTTTAATTTTAATCCTTCACCGCACTAATCCTCCATTGAGGGAGGTGGCCGTAGGCCGGAGGGTGTTCTGCGCCATGCTAAGTAATACCTGAAGAACTTTGCCGGGAAACAAACCTCACCTTCTGCCCCTGGAGCAAGCGTAAAACCTGTGGAGTAAATGGATT
>NZ_SMLW01000460.1 GCF_009711405.1 Fulvivirga kasyanovii
GGAAAACATTCCGATACTGTCCAAATGATCATTGTACTGCACAAAAGCTGCTGGAATAAGCACGGCATCCCTTTCGTAAGAAATAAATAAAATTGAATCCTTTACTTCATTTGCCTTTACAACAACCTCCTCGTTCAATATTGTAGAATCTACATTTACGACATTTAGGTCATTTTCAGATGGTTTTTGATTACATCCAATCAAGATCAACATCAGTGACACATAGATTTTCAGGTTCATAATCCGGATTATTAATTATTTAAAATAAGTATATGGCTATCAAAAACTGAAACTAAACAACAAACCGCCTGAAAGTAAGGTTAACCCTCGGCTCATGCACCTTCTTCGTCTTGGGTAAACTATGTAGCCAATACTCCTGCACCTCATTCATCATGGCCAACAGGCTCCCGTTTTCGAGCATAATGGAGACAGTCTCCCCCGTATGCCTGTGTTTGAAGGCAAATTTCCGTTCCGCTCCCAGGCTCAATGAAGCTATAGTTGCCCGTGGCTCCAGGGTATCCTCATTATCGCTATGCCAGCCCATGCCCTCCTCACCATGGTGATACAAATTCAAAAGGCATGAATTATAAGTTGTTCCAGTCAATTTCTCCACCAGCTCCTTCAATTCCAGAAGCTCCTGAATCCAGGGAGAGGCCTGACGGGTAGTACCCGAATAAGTATAGCTAAAATCAGCATCTCCATACCACGCTACCATCCTTTTGGTAACATGCTTTTTCCCAAATACCACCACCTCATCGTGCTGCCAGTCAATAGTATTTATCAACTGCTTCAGGTAATTATCAGCCTTTGGTTTGTCAAGCACGGCACCAAAATACCTAACCACACCATCGTTCGGCAAAATGTTATCTACTGCGGTATCAAATAGCTTCATCATCTGTGGTATTTTCTGAAATTTAGGGGTGATTTTTACTCATACTTCACCTAACCCTTCTCTGGGCTAATCCGTTTATTATAAGAGTAATCTTTGCTCCAAGGAGTAGCTGCGGGATTACAAAAAATTCACAACAGACTGGCATACCAATTGAGTTACGATTTTAAAGATATGAATGTGAATCAAAAAGTTAAACTAAGATATGAAGACACTTACAGACAGTAAAGTAGACGACGTCTATTTAAGCCCCTTTGACAGATGGTTAATTCAGTCAACAGTGGAAAACGCCAAGAAAAACACAGAAAACAAAAATAAAAGCAAAAACGGTGAGCATTGATACTCACCGTTTTTTGTTTACAGTTCATTATTCAAAGTTTACAGTTTACCAATATTTATCTGTTTAAAACACACATATAATCCCCTCAAGAGAATAGTTGGTGCCGTAGAAATATTTTAAAATCGCGATCTTACCGATTACCATTTACTGGTTCACCGATTACTCTCTTACCGATCACAAGTCACCGAACACCTCACCCTCGGTCACCAAATTCCCCACTCAACATTTTGCCGTCTCCCGCATATTGACTAACATTGAATATACACTTTAGGGGTGCTGTAAAAAGCTGAGACTTTACCCTCAAAACCTGATCCAGGTAATACTGGCGAAGGGAAAAGTAAGGAACACAGGGATATTCCCTTCACTGTGCACCTCCTAAAGTAAAATGCTATAACTTATGGAGGTACAAATCAATCAACAACCCTTTACTATTTCTGACAAAACTCCATTGCATCGTGTACTGGAGCAGCGCGGCTTTTCTTCTGCCAAAGGCATAGCGGTAGCCGTAAACGACGACGTGGTCCCCAGGGACTCCTGGGGAGAGTACATTCTTCAACCCAATGACAAAATCATGATCATCCGCGCTACGCAGGGTGGCTAATTCACATTAAAAAAACCAATTGATATGCGAAAAGACAAAACACCAGGCGCCGAAGTCATCAGCAGGGCTCCTTTTCCAAAGTCCAGAAAAATATATGTAAGTGGCAAACTTCACGACATCAAAGTACCGATGCGTGAAATAGGGCTGCACGATTCCCGCGACCAGACCACCGGGGAAATGATCAAAAACGACAGCGTCACTATTTATGATACCAGCGGACCTTACACTGATCCTAATGTAGATATTGATGTAAACAAAGGCCTGCCCCAGCTTAGAAAAGACTGGATCAGGGATAGAGGAGATGTAGAAGAGCTGGCAGGCATTACTTCGGATTATGGCAACCAGAGACTGAATGATAACACGCTGAACGAACTGCGCTTCAAACACCTCAAAAAGCCTTTAAGGGCAAAAGAGGGTAAAAATGTAACGCAGCTTCACTACGCCAGAAAGGGAATTATTACGCCTGAGATGGAGTATATTGCCATTCGTGAGAACCAGCGGCTGGAAGAGTTATACAATGAAAAGGACTCCCTGTTTGACCAGCACCCGGGGCATAGTTTTGGGGCCAATACGCCCAAGAAATTTATTACTCCCGAATTTGTGAGGGACGAAATAGCAGCCGGCCGGGCTATCATTCCTGCCAACATCAACCACCCGGAAATAGAACCTATGATCATCGGGCGAAATTTCCTGGTAAAGATCAATGCCAACATCGGTAACTCTGCCGTGACCTCATCCATCGAAGAAGAGGTAGAGAAGATGGTGTGGGCTATCCGCTGGGGAGCAGACACGGTCATGGACCTTTCTACCGGCAAAAACATCCATGAAACACGGGAATGGGTGATCAGGAATTCCCCCGTGCCAATCGGTACAGTACCCATATACCAGGCTCTTGAAAAAGTAAATGGCAAAGCCGAAGACCTGACCTGGGAAATTTTCAGGGACACCCTGATAGAGCAAGCCGAGCAGGGCGTGGACTACTTTACCATTCATGCAGGAGTAAGGCTAAAATATGTACCCCTGACTGCCAAACGTCTGACCGGGATAGTTTCGCGTGGCGGGTCGATCATGGCCAAATGGTGCCTGGCACACCACAAAGAAAGCTTCCTGTACACGCAT
The DNA here is from genome assembly GCF_009711405.1 of Fulvivirga kasyanovii. Lineage (GTDB taxonomy): Bacteria > Bacteroidota > Bacteroidia > Cytophagales > Cyclobacteriaceae > Fulvivirga > Fulvivirga kasyanovii. The sequence continues at coordinate 2,950 of NZ_SMLW01000460.1, forward strand.
TTTGAAGAGATCTGCGAGATCATGAAGGCGTATGATGTGTCCTTCTCTCTGGGTGATGGCCTGCGTCCGGGCTCACTGGCCGACGCTAATGATGCCGCCCAGTTTGCTGAGCTGGAAACTCTGGGCGAACTGACAAAAATAGCCTGGAAGCACGATGTGCAGGTCATGATCGAAGGCCCCGGCCATGTACCGATGCATATGATCAAAGAGAATATGGACAAGCAATTGAAAGAATGCCATGAAGCACCTTTCTATACGCTGGGTCCGTTAACCACAGATATTGCCCCGGGGTATGACCATATCACCTCCGCTGTTGGAGCTGCTATGATTGGATGGTTTGGCACGGCCATGCTTTGCTATGTAACACCGAAGGAACACCTGGGCCTGCCCAATAAGAAAGACGTTAAAGACGGGGTGATCACCTATAAGATCGCTGCCCATGCGGCTGACCTCGCCAAAGGCCATCCTGGAGCACAGTATCGCGACAATGCATTGAGCAAAGCCCGCTTTGAATTCCGTTGGGAAGACCAGTTTAACCTGTCTCTCGACCCGGATACGGCCAGGGAGTTCCATGATGAAACACTGCCTGCGGAAGGGGCTAAAGTGGCACACTTCTGCTCTATGTGCGGGCCGCATTTCTGTAGTATGAAAATAACACAGGATGTGAGAAACTATGCTGCAGAAAAAGGCCTCAGTGATGAGGAAAAGGCATTGGAGAAAGGTATGGAAGAAAAATCCAAAGAGTTTAAAAAAGCAGGTTCTGAAATATATCTGTAATGCCTGAAGATAAGCTGATAGTCATCACGCCCGAGTACACCCTTGAGAAGGAAACTGACCTCTGGATGCAACTGCTGGATGCCGGGGTTGGCAGGGTCCACATTCGCAAACCCAATGCGAAGCTTGAGAGTCTGCTCGGGCTAATGACTAAGGTGCCCACTGCCTACAGGGAACAGATTTCCGTTCATTATTACCCTGAAGTTACTTTGAAAACTGATGTGGGGGGGTTGCATCAGCCTTACAGGCACCTGGTAAACAGCAGGATACTACTCCCGGCTATCTACAGGCTGTCTGCCTCAGTGCATAACTGGGAAGAGGCCCGCAAAGCCATGAAGCTATGCTCGTATTGCTTTATCAGCCCTGTATTCAACAGCATTTCCAAAAAGGGGTATAATGCCAACCCTGAATTAAAAAATGTACCCGAACATTTAAAGGGCAACAAAATATATGCTTTGGGAGGAGTCGACATTCAAAATGCTCAGGAAGCACTGGATATGGGCTACTACGGAGTAGCGGTAATGGGCACAATATGGGAGGAACCTGAATGGGCCATTGACAAAGCTAAAGCACTGATAGAAGTGATCAACAAAAAAAGTATATCCTCATGAATACGATACAACCTGTTGCCTTGACTATTGCAGGGTATGATCCCTGCGCAGGTGCCGGGCTTCTGGCGGATATAAAAGCTATGGAGCAACATGGTGTTTATGGTATGGGTACGGTCACTGCCAATACGTTGCAGGATGAGGACAAAGTCTATCAGGTCAACTGGCACAAAACAGACGTTATTCTTAACCAGCTAAATATTCTGCTTGACAGGTACAACATACAATGGGTAAAAATTGGAATCATAGAAGACAGCAAGTCTTTCTCTGCAATAAAAAACCACTTGTTTACACATAACCCTGAAATTAAGATCGTTTGGGACCCGGTACTTCGCTCCTCTTCGGGCTTTCAGTTTTTTGAAAACAATCAGGAGCTGGATGGCTTATTGGAGAATGTATACCTGATCACGCCCAACCTCCCGGAGTTCAAAACACTTTTTAAGGATGAAGAAACGGCCGTAAAAGCTTCCTTCCAATGCAACATCTACCTCAAAGGGGGCCATAACGAAGGGTCTCCGGGGACGGATTTTCTATTTTGCCAGGGCAATAAAATGACCTTTACAGCAAACACAACATCAGTCTCTCCAAAACATGGCTCGGGGTGCGTCTTATCAGCGGCTATCACGGCTAACCTGGCACTGGGGCTTGACCTCCCTCAATCATGTATATCAGCCAAAACCTACACTGAAAAGTTTTTATCATCCCATAGCTCATTACTGGGATGGCACAACAAAACCAGCGTATTATGATCGACAAATTACATTTCATAACACAGGAAAATGAGCGCTTCACACACCTTGGAGGTATGGAAGAAGCTCTAAAAAATGGCATCAGGTGGGTGCAGTTGCGGATCAAGGATAAACCCGTCGATGAGATAGAGGCCCAGGCATGGAAGGCCCGTGAGCTTTGCGATAAATACAATGCCCGGCTCATTATCAATGACCACCCTGCCATAGCCAATTACGTAAAGGCCGATGGTGTACACTTAGGCAAGGAAGACATGCCAGTAAGCTCTGCAAGGAAAATACTGGGTAAATCAAAAATTATCGGGGCTACAGCCAACACACTGGAAGATATTGTAGCCCATGCCAAAGACGGTGCCGACTATATCGGTCTGGGGCCTTTCAGGTTTACCACCACCAAGCAAAAGCTAAGCCCGACACTTGGGCTGGATGGCTACCGCCGTATTCTTGCCAAGTGCAACGAATTCGGCATCACCACACCGGTAATTGCCATAGGAGGAATAACCATCACTGACATACCTGCATTGGCAGGTGCAGGTGTACATGGCATTGCAGCATCAGGCATGATCATCAATGCCGGCAATATCTCCCATATCACACAAACCATTTATGACATTGTAAAACAGCCCATAGATTATGCTAACCATAGGTGATAAAACATTCAACTCCCGTCTTTTTACAGGAACGGGCAAATTCAACAGCGGTGAACTGATGAAATCTGCTTTGTTTGAAAGTGGCAGCGAACTGGTGACCATGGCCCTTAAGCGGGTGGATGTAAATAGTGACGAAGACCACATACTCGGATACCTGGATCATCCCCAGTTCAACCTGTTACCCAATACATCAGGCGTTCGCAATGCCAAAGAAGCCATATTTGCGGCTGAGCTGGCCAGGGAAGCCCTGGAAACCAACTGGTTGAAACTGGAGATCCACCCTGACCCTAAATACCTCCTGCCCGACCCGGTAGAGACTTTGGTAGCTGCAGAACAACTGGCAAAAAAAGGGTTTATTGTTTTGCCTTACATCCATGCCGACCCGGTTTTATGTAAGCGACTTGAAGAAGCCGGAGTTGCCGCCGTCATGCCCCTGGGCTCTCCTATTGGCAGCAATAAGGGGCTGAAAACCATAGACTTTCTGGAGATTATCATTGAACAAAGCAATGTTCCCGTGGTGGTTGATGCCGGAATAGGTGCTCCATCCGATGCTGCAAAGGCCATGGAAATCGGAGCTGATGCCGTACTGGTCAATACAGCCATAGCGGTTTCAGACAACCCCATAGCTATGGCCAGAGCATTTAAGATGGCCGTCGAGGCCGGGCGAATAGCTTATGAAGCGAAGCTTGCTCAACCCATTGGCCATGCCAGCGCAAGTAGTCCATTAACATCATTTATAGACGAGCTATGAGTTTTTCTGAAATTTTTAGAAACTACAACTGGGACGACATAAAAAGCAGGATCTATAGCAAAACATCGCAGGATGTCGAAAATGCCATATCCAAACCCCAGCGCAACCTGGAAGATTTCATGGCGCTAATCTCCCCTGCCGCCGCTCCATACCTGGAACAAATGGCTCAGCTAAGCCATAAACTAACTCAAAAAAGGTTTGGAAAAACCATCCAGATGTACATCCCTATGTACCTGTCAAACGAGTGCCAAAATATATGTACGTACTGCGGCTTTAGCCTGGACAACAAAATTCCGCGAAGGACGCTCACTGAAAAAGAGATACTTTCTGAAATAACCCATATCAAGGCCATGGGCTATGACCATATTTTGCTGGTAACCGGTGAGGCCAACAAAACCGTAGGGCTCGAATACTTCAAGAAGGCTTTCAGGCTCATCAACCCCTCCTTCTCGCACATCTCCCTAGAAGTGCAGCCACTCGACCAGCACGAATATGAAGAGCTGATACCCCTGGGGCTGAATACGGTACTGGTTTACCAGGAGACCTATCATCAGGAGGATTACAAAAAACATCATCCGAAAGGTAAAAAATCAAACTTCGATTATCGCCTGGAAACGCCGGACAGGCTGGGAAGGGCGGGCATCCATAAAATCGGCCTGGGTGTATTGTTTGGCCTGGAAGACTGGCGCACTGATTCTTTCTTTACCGCACTGCACTTGCAATACCTGGAAAGAAAGTACTGGAAGACAAAATACTCTATATCCTTCCCCCGCCTGCGCCCTCATGCCGGCGGCCTGACACCCAAGGTAGAAATGACCGACCGGGAACTGGTGCAGCTTATCTGCGCCTATCGCATATTCAATGAAGAAGTTGAACTCTCGCTCTCTACCCGCGAATCAAACAAATTCCGTGACAACGTTATCAAACTCGGGATCACGTCCATAAGTGCCGGCTCCAAAACCAACCCCGGCGGCTATGCCAACGCTCCCGAATCACTGGAACAATTTGAAATAGATGACCAAAGGTCCCCCGCCCAAATAGCCGAAATGCTGACCCGCCAGGGCTACGAACCCGTCTGGAAAGATTGGGACAGGGCGTATGGGGGTGGTTAGGGTTGAGTGATAGGTAAACAGTGAGCGGTAATCGGTGGATTGTAAGTCGGAAGACCGGAGATCAAAAAATGGACAGTAGACCAAGAACAGTGAACCGTGAACCGTAAACGGTGGTGGTCGGTGACACCGATTACCGCTCACTGATTACCGAATACCAGTCACCGATCAGAAAACTCCGGACAATCCAGCCTGATATCAGCATCCTCAAGGTCAGCTTTGAGCAGGTTGCAATGATGCCCAGTGGAGCGGTATTCGTAAAATTTGCAGTTATGGCAGCTCCGTTGAATGGTGATTACGCCAGCTTTGTTCAGGTATTTGATTACCTGAAGCAGTGAGTGAAGCAGGTCGTTTTTTTCTGAGTCTGAAATATTTTCCAATGATTGAAGCACCGGCGCCCCAAAGTTTTCCATGGCCTTTATTTCCTGCTTGCCGGCCATGGTCGGTTTTATATAATAACTGCGGCTGTCCGCGTCATCTACGGTTTTCTCGACCAGCCCCTTTTGGATCAGCACCTTTACAGCATCGCTGATCGTGGCTTTGGTAATATCAAACTCGCGGGCCAGATAACTTACCGTACACAGTTGCTCATGATGAAAATGGGTAAACATGAGGATCTGCATCTGGATTGGGCTCAGGTTACGCTCCTTGCCTTCTTTAAGTTGCATTACTTTGAAAGCATGTGAAATGCGCTCCAAAGCGGCCACAATTTTCACATCGCGCTGACTATGCTGCTTCTCCGGGTCAAAAATATTCATAATTAACAGTCGCAGGTAAAGTCCATAATGTCTTTGTACTTAGGGGCTACCATTTCATCAACACGCACCAGACTGTCAAACCGTATTTCCTCACCCGTAGCCAAAATCAGGAATTCCGTGCCGTCCCTTACTTCCAGGGCCTTGGTCACGGAAGTGATGGTAATAAACTCACGAAGATCAGTGAAATACTGCACCTTCGCATAAGTCTTTGAGCTTACTTTATCCTGTACAAATGCATGAAAATCTTTCATGTGGTTCAATTTTACATGGTTTTAAAAAACAGGGGCTTAACACCCCTGCATTTCTATAATGTGGTAACCTTTTGTCTCTATATCTTGCTTCACCTCACCGGAAGCCTCTTCAATATGACAAAATTTGCACTCTTTGGCAGATATCGGCTGCCCCTCCTGCTCCTTGCTCCTCAGATATTCTCTTCCAAAACCAATCACCTCATCATACCGAAGCTCCACAGGCACAAGTATATCAAAATGCATCAAACCACCCTCTTTCTTCTTTACATAAGTGTCAAATACAGAAACTTGCATTGGATTTATAAATTTAGGATTCCTAACTAATTATTGCAAAAAAAGTTAATCATTTACCTTGTAAGGCAATGACAAATCGCCAGACAACACACTATAAACCTCATAAACACCCAGCATAGGCTTTGCGCTGTCGGAAGTATTTACCTGCATAAAGGCTGCAACAGCATCATAATTGAACTGCTTCTTGCCATAAACCCGTTGCACCGGAACCAGCACCTTCAACTGCTGCCCTTGCTCCAATACACTGTATCCGGGAGAATCCATGTACATCGGCATACCCGGATTGGTAGGAGGCAAAACTACAGCATCAGTTTTTGCGAATTGCTTTACTGCCAACCCGCCGGGCACGCGGCTGTCCTGCTGCAATACCACCCAATGCGTATGCCATATGACACCGTCATTTTTGTAGTTCCTGTCATTGTTCTCATCCCAAAGTGGTGTATCATCAAAGTCCGGATGTGCCGTAACAGCCAGTGCCACAATACCCTCCGTATCACCAAAGCCAACATCCACAGACTTCAATGTGGTGGGAAAAACATAACCAAGCACCGGTGCTCCATCCAATTGACCGGCTGCCTCAGGTACTGTTTTCCCTGCTTCCCCGGCCACAGTTACCTGAAAAACCAAAAGGTCAAGATCACTCACATAGGATACCTCCGCTCCTGTTATTTTCAGGTCCTTGGAAACTTTAAATTCTCTTCCGGATTGGGCATACCCGGCAAGTGATAATGCCAGCAATGCGATAAGCAAAAAGCTCTTTTTCATAATACTAACCATTTTTTACGTCCGTTAAACTTGCCCCAAAATTGATATGAAGTACATTTTGCCCTAGCAACAAAGCAGGGACCGACTCCACCCCAACCTTTTCTGCTTCTGAAATACGCGCCTGTTCCTGGCCAAGATGTACCACTTCCAGATCATACCTGGATCGGTCAATAACTTCCAAAATGTCCTGCTCCGCGCTTACGCATACCGGACAACCTGCATGATAGAATACTGCTTTTTCCATAATTCAAATGTTTGTGATTAATTAATGCTCAATATTAGTTAGGATTCCTAACTAAAACAAATCTAATATAAAAAAATTATGGACTCATTCTTGAGTGTAATAATTGCTGTAATATATAAAGCTGATTGTTTAACAGATTATGAACCCAAAAATTTCCGGTACCCCACACGAACTAATAACCCAGACTGTTCCCGTATTTTTCTTCATATGGGATGTAAAAGAAAAAAAGATCATTTATGTAAGCCCTAAGTTTTTTGACTTTGTAAAAGGGCCGAAAATTGAACCAAAAGATGCATCTGATCTGAAACTTTATATCGATAAAGAATACCAAAAACCTTATCTGCAGTTTTTTGGGGCCTTAACACCAAAGAATAATTTCATAAACAAAATCGAACTTAAAACGAGTGCTAGGCTAAAAAAATTTGAATGGATAGAGATCCATACATTCCCGGTTGAGGAACAAATGGAAGATGTTGAACTGGTAGTAGGCCACATCGTGGATATCTCCGATAGAAAAAATCAAATGCTTGATCTGGAAGGTGAGAATAAGAACTTTGACAGCATCATACAGATTATTTCACATGACCTGAGACAGCCTTTCACAAAAATTTCACTGTTGGCAGACCTCATAAAGGAAAAAAATGATCCGGATGTTATATCAAAATTCGCTGATAAAATCAAAAATGCATCTAAAAGTGCTCATATGCTACTGCAACACTTTCTACAGCTTACAGTACTTAATTATAGCAGCGAAGTACTCAGCACCACCAACGAAAGTCTTTATCAGATAATAAACAATGCTATTAAGGCCTATGACGTAGAAATAGAAAGCAAACAACTTAAAATAAACATTGAAGAGCCAGAACACGAGTTTAACTATCCGATCGACAAGTCTATTTTAAATCAGGCAATTAAAAACATTATCTCCAATGCCATCAAATTCACCCAACCTAAAGGTGAAATTTCGATAAGTTTGTATGAAACCAAAAAGAATTACAAGATCAAAATCACTGATTCCGGTATAGGTATCCCGGAAGATATCAGAAACCGGTTGTTCAAAGAAATCACTTCGGTCAGGAGAACGGGTCTTGAAGGGCAAAAATCTACCGGGCTCGGACTGGCTATAACCAAAAGAATCATTGAATTACATAATGGAAAGATCACTGTAAGAAGTAAAGAAAACAAAGGAACAAGCTTTATGATAAGTCTGCCGCTCAAGCCTAAACCTGCAAAATCTTTTTACTGATGTACACGGGTGCGTTAGCCACGAACTGTGGAAAATAAACCACAAAACTCATAGCAACTCTCCCTCTATGGCATCAGCTTCCTCTTCGTTGGCGCGCACCATTCCTAAATATTTGGCTGCGAAAGCTCGTACGTCATCATCAGTTGCTGAGGTTGCGAACTGCTTGAACAGGCTAATGTGACTTTCATAAATATCTTCGATGGTACCGATGAACTCTTCGTCAAACTTTGAACGGTCTGCATTAGCTACCTGCTCATACTTTTGGCGGTGTCCTTCGCTCATACGGGAAGGAACTTTAATGTCATTGGCCGAAGCCAGTTTATCTAGTCGCTCATTCATCGTCTCGTGGTCTTTTACAATCTTTTGCCCATAAAACTGAACGGCTGCAGCATAGCCTTTCTCAGAGGCTAATTTGCCCAACTCATGCTCGAGTATGGAAAAACTCTTGGCCTCCACCAGAAACCGGGCGTCGCTCTCCATATCAGACGATTTAAGGTTTGACTGATTTTTTTCCATAGCCTGTTGATAAGTGAGTGAAGTGGAACAAGCAGCCACGGTTATGCCAATGATAAATATTAACGCTCTTTTCATAGATGCTTCGCTTTACGGTTATACCTTATATTGTGTAAAAACCATACCAGAGAAGGCTTATTTGCATGTTTTTCCTAACTATAATTAACAGGAATCTATGTATCAGAATGTTACCTCCGCCTAATGCTGCTGAATACAATAATTAAAATATTTTGAGGAGGGGATTTTTT
>NZ_SMLW01000369.1 GCF_009711405.1 Fulvivirga kasyanovii
TTCACTAAGACAATTGACTACCAAGGAGAAAGCACTTCAAATTAACCTGAGCAGGAACATTTATGGGTCATTTGCAGAGATAGGAGCGGGGCAGGATGTCGCCGCTAATTTTTTTAAAGCCGGAGGGGCTTCCGGTACAATTGCCAAGACCATGTCGGCCTACGATATGAGTTTTAGTGATGCTATTTACGGTATGTGCGAGCGGTACGTCTGTGAACCCAGGCTGATGAAAATGCTTGAGCATGAATATGACCTTCTTATCGAACGATTGCCTCACAGAGCACCAGATACTCAGTTCTTTGCTTTTGCCAATACCGTGGAAGCACTTAACTACGAGCGCACCAACCAGCCGCACGGATGGATTGGATTGAGATTTCAATGCACGCCGGGAGCAGCATACAATGAGTGTATCATACATGTGAAGATGCACGATAACGACGCTGTTTTACAGCAGCAGGCTCTGGGCGTTATCGGTGTGAACCTTATTTTTGGTTGCTTTTTCATCAAAGACCCCGAGGAACTTTTGGATTCTCTTATTGACGGACTCACGCCCGGCAGAATAGAGATAGATATGTTCAGGATCTATGGGCCTGACTTCAAGCACGTGGACAACAGGCTGATGAGCCTCAAACTTGTAAAAAGTGGCATGACCAGTGCGGCTATGTTTGGGCCTGATGGCAATGTGATGCAGCCATCGGAAGCTCTGTATAAAAAGAATGTACTTGTGCTACGCGGACGTTTCAGGCCTGTTACACATGTGAATGTGGATATGCTACTGACGGCCAGAAGGCATTTTAAAAATGAGCCGGACGTAGACAAAAGCAAAATTGTGGTGCTTACCGAGCTTACTCTTAATGACTTGCGCACCGAGGGTGAGATAGATGAGAAAGACTTCTTAAACAGGGTTGACATTATCTGCTCTCTGGGACAAAATGTAATGATTTCGAACTACCCCGAATATTATAAACTGGTGGATTACCTTTCAGGGATTACACGGGGAAGAAAAATTGGTATTATACTCGGTATTTATAACCTGCAGCGGGTTTTTGAAGAAAAGTACTATACCAACCTAAGAGGTGGTGTGCTTGAAGCTTTTGGAACACTGTTTGGTAATAATGTGACGCTTTACGTATATCCGTCGCATAAAATAGGAGGAGAGGGGCTTTATACGCTGGATAACTTTGAGTTGCCTGCCAATCTTCATGGCCTCTATCAGTATTTGATTGATAACAATAAGCTGGTTAATATCAAAGGTGCCAATGTAGATAACCTGCACATTGTTTCTGATAATGTGCTGGCCATGATCAAGTCTGGTAAAGAGGGGTGGGAGAAGATGGTTCCGCGAAAGGTAGTGAGCGCCATTAAGGACAGGTGCCTGTTCGACTATCCTTGTGAAACAGGGATCGAGGCAGACATTGAAGGCGAAGTTGAAGAACTCAAAAAGAAAAAGGCAGGTTAAAAGAACGAGCTGCTTTTATTCGCAGCATCTTCCATCATTTCCTCAGCCCGGTTTTTCCCAAGATATTTGTCTATGAAGTGATGGGCAACGTAAAGGGCAGGCGTCATAATGATGGCAATAGCAAACTTGTATATGTAATTGATTATGCCCACTGACATAACCTGTGAGAATGACCATTTGGCATCTGCCGATGCCAGCAGATAGAATGCAATGAACAATACTACGAAGCTATCTATGAGCTGAGACACTAGCGTGGAGCCGGTAGCGCGTAACCAAAGCATTTTACTGCCAGTAATGACCCTTAATTTGTGAAAAACAAAAACATCAAGCAACTGGCCTATCAGAAAGGCTGCAAGTGAGCCTACAATGATCCTGGCTCCCTGTAGAAACACCTTATCAAAGGCATAATCCATGTTAAAGGCATTTCCTGCCTGATCTTTGCTGTTGATCTCCAGCCAGAAATTTGCTGGTGTCAGCCAGCTTACCGCAGCTATGATCAGAAATGCATAAGAGATGAAGATAACAGTCAGATAGCTGATCTTTTTTACACCTTCTTTCCCGAAGTATTCATTAATGATATCAGTAGTAACAAAGACCACGGGCCACAATACCACTCCGGCGGTAAGATTAAAATCCAGTATCCAACCCCCGAATAGCTTTATCTGAGCAGGGTTAAACCCTAGTGTGCTTTCAAGGGAAAATATCTTGATGCCCACTAATTCAGCAAGTATGGCATTGGTAAGAAATATACCACTTAGAACTATGAAGAGGTTGGTCTTCTTATCGATAATGTGTTTCATAGATCAGGGACATCAATAGCCTCACCTTCCGTGGCCAGTTTGGTATTATCAAAGACGGCTTTTGCTTCTGCGAGGAATGGCGTGAGGTCGTTGTATCTGGCGGAGTAGTGACCAATAAGCAATTGACCTACCTCTGCTTTTTTCGCTATTTCTGCAGCTTGTGTTGTCGTTGAGTGAAAGGTCTGTGCGGCCCACATCTCTTTTGCATTTAAAAAGGTAGCTTCATGATACAGCAGGTCTACACCGGCAATATGAGGAATAATGGCTTCCTCATACTTTGTGTCAGAACAGTAAGCATATGACCGGGATTTTCTTGGCGGTAATGTCAGGTCAGTGTTTTTGTAAAGTAATTGTCCCTGGTCGTCATAAAGGTCTTCCCCTTTTTTTAGCTGGGCGATATGTGCCAATGAGAGTTTTGGAGGTAATTTCTCCTTGTTGAGCCTTAATGGCTTAGGTTTTTCTTTGACCAGAAATCCGCAACAGGGCACTCTGTGAAAGAGCGGAAAGCTGCTTACCTCAACAGTATTATCTTCAAAAAGCAGTTCAGGCTGGCTTGGGTCAAGCTGCCTGAACTGTATGTTATAATTAAGTACGGTATCAGAATATTTGAGCTGTGTAGTAATAATTTCCCTCAGGCCCTTTTGTCCATATATGTAAAGGTCACTTTTTCTTCGCAGAAGATGCATGGTGAAGATAAGGCCCATTAAGCCCAGGTAATGGTCACCATGGAGGTGACTGATGAAAATATGGCTGATGCGGAGGGTTTTGCATTTATACCTGGAGAGTTGCATTTGTGTGGCCTCACCACAATCTATCAGAAAATAGTGGTTTTGCACATTAAGCAATTGGGCTGAATGATGCCTGCCATAAGCAGGCATTGCCGAATTTGAGCCAAGTATTTTTAATTGAAATGACAAATTTCCTTACCCTACTCAATTCTCGTCCTCACCTTGTTTCAGGTCATTCTCCAGCTCATTCATGAATACGGCATCTATGGCCTCTTCTACAGTAGGAAGAATATTCAATACACTGTCAAGTTGGGAGATCTTTATCAGCTTCATAGTATGCTCGGAAAGTCCGGAAAGAACGAAAATCCCTCCATTCTCCTGAATCACTCTGTTGCCAACCAGCAAAGCGCTTAGCCCTGATGAATCTGTATATTTTACTCCGGAAAGGTCAAGAATAATGTTTTTGGCACCTTCGGCGTGAATAGTGATAAGCTCTGACTTCAGGTTTGGAGCAATATTAGAGTCCAGCTTTTCTTCATGAAGTTTTAGAAGACAATATTTCTCTTGTTTATCTATAGTGTATTTCATTTTGTTTGTTTTTAAGGCGGCTGAAACCAACCGCAAGTCTAATTGATTGCTTTTACAATGCTATTTTCAATCCGATCGTTCACTTTACTGTAGTCCTGCTTTTGAAAAGGCTCCCCAGTGAATTTCTCGAAGAGTTCAAGATACCTATCAGAAATTGAATTTACAACCTCGTCTGTCATTTCAGGGACCTTTTGTCCATTCTTTCCCTGAAAACCCTGCGATATCAACCATTGTCTAACGAATTCTTTGGAAAGTTGTTTCTGGGCCTCACCTTTTTCCTGGCGTTCTTCATAGCCATCAGCATAAAAATATCTGGAAGAATCAGGTGTATGGATTTCATCGATCAGGTAGATAGTGCCGTCGAGCTTTCCAAACTCGTACTTGGTGTCCACCAGGATCAGGCCTCTTTCTTTGGCCATTTCAGTACCTCTTTGGAAGAGCTTTCGTGTATAATCTTCCAACTGTTCATATTCTTTTTCAGAAACAAGGCCTTTGGCTATGATCTCTTCGCGCGAAATGTCTTCATCGTGTCCTTCATGAGCTTTGGTAGTAGGGGTGATGATCGGTTCCGGAAGCTTATCATTTTCTTTTAGGCCTTCGGGTAAAGCTACTCCGCAGACGGATCTTTTGCCATCGCGGTACTCCCTCCAGGCATGCCCGGCAAGATAACCTCTGATCACCATTTCTACCGGAAAAGTCTCACAGGTAATACCAATGGCTACATTAGGATCGGGTGTCTGCTCCAGCCAGTTGGGGCAGATATCTTTTGTTGCTTCAAGATTTTTTGTAGCTATCTGGTTCAGGACCTGTCCTTTAAAAGGTATCGCCCTGGGCAGGATTACATCAAATGCAGAGATCCGGTCAGTGGCTACCATGGCCATTCTATTGCCAAAATAATAGATGTCACGAACCTTGCCCCTGTAAAAGTTGGTCTGGCCCTTAAAGCTGAAATTTGTTTCTTTTAATGCGTTCATAGGATGCCAGCAAATTTAGGTATGTACGCAGATATTAAAAACACTATTTGATTTATTTACACTCTCATTTACAGAATTATAGGAGCACTTCGGCAGAAGGGCTTAATCAAACTGCCGGATTAAACTTACGGCGCAGCTAATTTGCATCGAAAGGGGCCGTCTTAGTGTCTATCAATTGATTGTTTTTATAGATCTCTACCCTCATCAGTTCCCCTTTCTCATTAAACAGTTGCCACTCATTTACCTTCCTGTTGGTCACGTATTCCCCTTCTTCTTTAAGTTGGCCATTTTCATGATAGCTCTTGTAAATGCCATGTATCTTATTGGCGTGATAGGGTGTTTCAGAGGCAAGGGTTCCGTCAGGATAATATGTTTTCCCTGTTTCGTATTTCATGCCAAACTTGAAGAGCTGTTCGGAAGCCTTAATGCCGTTTTCGTGGTAAGTGGTTCTTAAGCCATTCAGCCTGTCCTGATCATAATACTCCACTGTTTTTATTTTTCCATTGGCATGAAACTGCTTCCACTCTCCATGAGGTTTGCCGTTGAGGTAGTTTTCCACGCTGGTTAGCTGCCCAAGGGTATCATATTTTGATATTTTTTCCTCGGTCTGGTCTTTGTTTAATTCTGTCTTGGCCTTGGGTTTACCGTTGGAATAGTATGCATAGCCCGTGCCTACCTTTTTTCCGGCATTGTAAGTATAGTTGTGTTCCATGTTGCCGTTAGGGTAGTAACCAATGTTTTCCCCATGAAGCTGGCCATTCATGTACATGCCTTTGAGCAATAACTGCCCTTGCATATTATAGGTTTTGAATACCCCTGTTTTTTCCCCTTCAGCCATTTGCGATTCGGTTTCCAGTTGTCCGTTAGGGAAGTAGGTCTTATAATATCCGTTTAAAATCCCTTTAAGATAATTGCCTTCCGTCATCAGGGTTCCATCTTCATAATAGGTTTCCGTAATTCCGGTTTGAAAACCTTCTTTGTAGGTGATCTTACGTTTGATTTTACCACTGGGGTAGTATTCAAGGAGCGTGCCTTGTGGTTTACCATTGACAAAATATCCGCGGCTTCTAAGGCTTCCGTCGGTATAATGGGTGTACAGGCTGTCGGCCAGTTCATTGTTGATAAAACTGCCTGCCTGGATCAGTTGGCCGGTTTCGGAATAAACTTTTACAGGTCCTTCTTTCTTTCCGTTTTTATATGAAACAATGCGTTGAAGTTTCCCGCTGGGGTAGTATTCTTTAAATGTACCATCCTTATACCCATCTTTGAAGGAGCCTTCAACGGCAATGGTTGTATTAGGATGATATTTGAGGTATTTACCTTCTATTATATCAGGTCCATTTTTATTAACAAAGTAGACTTCTTTCAGGATTTCTTCTTCCTGGTCGTAGTAAGTCCTTACCTCTTGCTGGGCGTGGGTTAAAACCGGGAGAAGAATCAGAAGAATAAAATGTACATACTTTTTCATATTACAAAAGTAACGATTATTACAATACCTCCGGTACGGACAGGCTGGGTTAAACCTGATATGAGACAATAATTTTGCCTGATCAGTTCCTTTCGGTATGTAATAAAAAAGCCTTACGCTTTTAACGCAAGGCTTCCTTGTAAATTATATAAGCTACAACTTAGAGTTTTTCGATCACTATGGCAGAAGCACCTCCGCCACCATTACAGATACCTGCTACACCTATTGTTCCATCATTTTGGTGTAGCACGCTGTTCAGGGTGGTGATGATTCTGGCTCCGGAACAACCCAGTGGGTGACCCAGGGCTACAGCACCGCCGTTTACGTTAACTTTTGCGGGATCCAGCTCCAGTTTGGTGTTGTTTGCAATGGCAACAGCAGAGAAGGCCTCATTGATCTCATAGAAATCCACATCTCCCTTCTCAACTCCTGCGGCTTTCATAGCCTTAGGTATAGCCAGTGAAGGCGCTGTGGTGAACCACATAGGATCCTGGGCAGCATCTGCAAACCCTTTGATTTTTGCTATGGGCTTCACGCCTAATTCCTTTACTTTTTCTTCGCTCATCAATATGATAGCTGAAGCACCATCATTTATAGTAGAAGCATTCGCCGCAGTTACCGTACCGTCTTTTGAGAATACCGGTCTGAGGGAAGTGATTTTATCAAACCTTACATTTTTGTACTCTTCGTCTTCATTTACTACCAGGGCATCACCTTTTCTTTGAGGTACTTCTACGGGTACAATTTCTTCTGCAAACTTGCCTGCTTCCCAGGCGGCGGCAGATCTTTTGTATGAATTGATGGCGTATTCGTCCTGTGCCTCCCTGGAGATGTTCATCTCTTTGGCGGTATTGTCAGCACAGTTACCCATGGCAAATTGGTTGTAAGCCTCCCACAGACCATCGTGCATCAGGCCGTCAATTAACTGACCATGGCCATATTTGTATCCGAACCTGGCGTTAGGTAAATAGTAGGGGGTATTTGACATGCTTTCCATGCCACCTGTCATCACTACATCATTTTGGCCCAGCATGATCGATTGTGCACCGAGCATAACGGCCTTCATGCCTGAAGAGCATACTTTATTTACGGTAGTACAAGGTACATTGTAGCCAATTCCCGCACCAACAGCGGCCTGTCTTGCAGGTGCCTGGCCAAGTCCTGCTGAAACTACATTGCCAAAGTATACTTCATTAACTTCTTTAGCATCCACACCGGCTTTGGATAAGGCACCTTTGATAGCTGCAGAGCCTAATTGTACTGCAGTAAGGCTGGAAAGGCTGCCTCCGAAGCTTCCGATGGGAGTCCTTACGGCCGAAACGATATACACATCTTTCATAGATA
>NZ_SMLW01000345.1 GCF_009711405.1 Fulvivirga kasyanovii
GCACTACCTTTGAAGCAGCCCGGCCGGTAAACGATCTATGGAAACTGTCTCCCGGCTTACTCTCAACCCACCAACAGGCAGCATCAACTGCAAAAGAAAATTTTATCATTAAAGCTACGGACCTGAAACTATGTAAGAAAACACTTCAAAATTCAACTTCTGTAGAAATCCTTCAAGAATATGCCGCTGGTAATACATTGGTCATTCGCACATCATTAAAATATATTAATGAAAAGCTGCTCACTTCTCCTTTGATTCTCTACATTTCACGCCACTCAGGTATCCCGAAGGAAGAGAGCCTGGTGCTTGATCTTAACCTGAATGTTAACAAAGTAAACCTTGTACACCACGAAGTCCCGGAACTCAATGGCACTGGTGCCCATGTATCCATAAAAGAGCAAAGGTTTGATGAAACAGATATAGATTTCAAGGGAAGGGTACTGCCCTCAGCATTAAGCGCAGCAAGCACCTCCCGACACGCTTCAGAGATGGCAACCATTGTTGCTGGCGCCGGTAATTCCTCCTTCAACAGCAAAGGTGTGGCATGGGGCGCCGATTTATCATCATCCGATTTCATGAACCTGTTCCCTGATGATATTTCATATTTTGAAGGATCAGACATTTATATTCAGAACCATGCTTATGGTACCATCATTGAAAATTTTTATGGTGCCTATGCAGCCGCCTATGATGAGCATGCACACAGCCACCCCGAACGGCTTCACGTATTCTCTGCCGGCAACAACGGCACCGGAACAGATACTGTAGGCACTTACAAAGGTGTTGAAGGCTATGCTAACCTTACCGGGAACTTCAAAATGGCTAAAAATATTTTAACCGTAAGTGCTGTTGATACACTTTACAACACAGACCCCTTTGTATCGAGAGGCCCTGCATATGACGGGCGGGTCAAACCCGAACTAGCAGCATACAGCACTGTGGGCTCATCATCTTCTGCCGCTTTGGTTTCGGGCATATCGGTAATATTACAACAGGCTTACCAGCTCAAAAATGCCCAGGTACCTGATGCCACACTGTTGAAAGGTATACTGATGAACTCGGCAGATGACATCGGCCCAAAAGGTGTTGATTTTCTTTCGGGATATGGCAGCGTCAATGCGAGCCGCGCCCATCAGACTATTAACGAAGACCTTTTTATGACCGGAAGTATCGATGACAGCCAGACAGAAACATTCACCCTGGAGGTACCCGCCAACGCCAAAAACCTGAAGGTTATGCTTGTATGGAATGATCCTGCCGCAACAGCCAATGCTGGTATAGCCCTGATCAACGATCTGGATCTGACACTCAAACATCAAGGAAGCGGTGATAGCTGGTTACCCTGGGTACTGAACAGCTATCCTCACAAAGATTCATTAACCCAACTTCCCTCCCGAAAGCAAGACCATTTGAACAATATCGAACAAATAACACTGGAGTCCCCCGAAGCAGGAACTTATGAAATTGCTGTTAACGGATTTGACGTTGTGGATGGGCCTCAGAAATTTTTTATAGTTTATCAATGGGACGAAGGGGATACTTTCCGGTGGACTTTCCCGGTAGGTAGCAGCAATATGCCTTACAACGGGGAAAGGGTTTCGTTTTTCAGGTGGGAAAATACGTATGAAGGCCAAACAGGCACGTTAGAGTACTCCCTTGACAAAGGCTCAACCTGGCAGACCATTGCCTCCAATGTTGACCTCGGGAAGGAATACTATAGCTGGGATTCACCGAACGTTTACACCACCGCCCTGGCAAGAATGACCATTGGTGCGGAAGCGTTTGTAAGCGACACCTTTACCATTTCAAGGCCGCTCAAGGTTTTCGTAGGGTTCAATTGCCCTGATTCTGTTATGCTTTTGTGGAACAAATATGAAAACACCTCTCCATATGTACTTTATACTTTGGGCGAAAAGTACCTGGAGCCGCTAATGGAAGTTCAGGATACGGCTGTGATCCTGAATAAAGAACAGTATCCATACAACTTATACACGCTGGCCCCAAGACTGGACCAGGATAAGCTGGGCCTTCGCAACCTTACCTTTAACTATTCATTTCAAGGGGTAGATTGCTACCTGTCAAGCTTTTTCGCCCTTGAGAACCAGCCTCTCGGACAAGTAGTTCTTACACTTACTCTTGGAACGAGCTATCAGGTGGCAAATGTTATTTTTGAGCGCGAAAAAAATGGCTCTTTCGAACAAATAGCCACTGTAAACACTCCTGCATCCAATGTTATTGAAGCTTTGGACCAGGAACCTTTTCAGGGGCTTAATAATTACCGGGCAAGGGTGATCTTCAATGGAGGCACTGAAATAGTAACAGAGGTAGTTACTGTTTATTTCCTTACAAAGCTCCCTGTAATGGTATTCCCCAACCCGATAGACAGGTCTCAGGGTGAATTGAGTGTCTTTACCCGTGATTTTGCAGGCGAAAAAGCATACCTCAAGCTGATCAATTCCAATGGCCAGGTGGTACTGAATTATGAACTGCTATCTGAAAGGGAAGTTTTGCCCATCGCTCACTTAAAACCGGGACTGTATCTTTACTTTCTCACTAGTACGGGAGTAGAGCATTCCGGTAAGATTGTGATTAAATAATATCAATCAGCATGGGTATTTTCCGGCAGGTCGGGATTGACCCAATGCCACTCTGCTTTAAGTGCACGAAAAGTCTTAATGATCAGGAGTAGTATATTAACCAGCAGATAGATGAACAGAATGAAAAATATATCCGTAGCGTGAAGGTATTCGGTAAAAAAGCTAATAGCCAGAATAATTGGCGCAAATAATCCCGGGCTTCTTTCCACGCCGTCGATCAACTGCGCCATAAGTAATTTGCCGATGTAAACGCCTCCATAGAACAGAATAATCACTCCGGCCAGCAACGAATCAAGGCTATAAAAACTTAACCCCGACACCAGTAGCAGAAAGCCCAGGAACATCCAGTATCCATAAGTAAGGTGTGGCACCCTGATAATCGTAAGGACACAACTGAGAATACCTCCGGCAGCCACAAGCAGTAATATCCACTCTACCAGCAGCACGCCCTGAATCTCCATGGCATTGATTGAAGAATATACTGACTCACTATTGCAAAGCAGCAATACAGTGATCATGAGTAGTTTAATCTCAAAAGCCCCAAAAGCACCTTTCACCAGCATATTGGCCTTATATTGCTCATAGAATCTGGTCATTTTCAACAATACAAGCACCACCAGAACCAGTAAAACCATCCAATCGTGCTTAATGCCGAATAAATTCCAGACGATAAGTACGAGTACTCCCTGGTTAAAGACTTCAAAGTAATGATCCATAAACTCACCCAGTGCTGACTCAGTCTTAGTGGCCCTGGCCTGAATACCATCCAGCTTATCAGTGATCACGTGAACAAGCAGCAAAACCGGAATAATGACAAACCCCAGGTTCGCCAACTGGTTGTTTGCGTAAGAAATATATAGGGCAATATAAACCGAAAGGTGAGACACAATGCTGAGGTAATTGGCGGGAAGCCCGGCTGGAACAATATTACTTAAAGGAGTGAGCATAGATACAAAGCCCTTTGATAGGAGAGACTTATTGTTTTGCCGGTAGGTATAGTTCTTCATATTCATGCAAATAAAACAAAAATGAGAGGATCGGAATTATTTTGAACCAGATTTGATTACCACAGGGGTAATATTAAATTAATATTATCTTTGCGTCAATTATTCATCAGACGGCTTTTGTGACATGAAAGAAAGGGTTAAAGCATTTTTTAGCTATGGTTTATTCTGGCTAACATTTTTTTTAATGGCCCGCGTATTGTTCCTGGTTTACAATTTTGAAAGAACGTTTGAAATGTCCATCGGGGATGTTTTGCTTTCAATCCTCCACGGACTGCGGTTGGATCTATCGGCCACAGGATACTTTCTACTGATCCCGGGGCTTTTTATTGTTTTCACCACCTATGCCCGGCCAAAGGTACTGAGCGTGCTCCTTACAGGGTACACTATTCTGCTGCTGATCTTATGTTCACTCATTATTGTAGCCGACCTTGAAATGTACACGCATTGGGGTTTCAGGCTGGACGCCACACCTCTTTTATATATAGGCGAAGATACCCCACTGGCCATCAGTGGCTGGTCGCTGCTCTTATTAACCCTGCTCTGGGGCCTGCTGCTGACAGCTTCTTTGCTCATCTACAGAAAACTCACGCTTAAAAGGGTTAAAGATTTGCCTGCTGCCGACTGGAAAACAAGCCTTGGGATGTTGATTATAACAGCCACTATGATTGCCCCTATCCGCGGCACCTTTGGGGTTGCCCCGATCAACACGGGAATGGTGTACTTTCATAACTCAAACATATATGCCAATCATGCAGCCATCAATGTGGTATGGAATACAGGTTATGCATTGAGAAAATCAGACAGGTTAAAATATCCTGATAATTTTCTTGAGGCAACTAAAACCTCAAGCTACTTCAATGAGCTTTATTCAGGCCAGGACCACACTACGAAATTAATAAATACTGAACAGCCCAATGTGCTCATCATTATCATGGAGAGCTTTACCTACAGCTTTATAGAACCCCTTGGTGGCATACCCGGTGTGGCACCCAACTTTAGCAATCTGGCTAAAGAAGGTGTGCTGTTTGACCATATGTATGCTTCGGGTGACCGTACAGACAAAGGGGTAGTATCGATACTCAGCGGGTATCCCTCACAACCGGTATCTTCGATCATCAAATACCCTAAAAAGACTCAAAAATTGCCTTACCTCAACCAAAAGCTAAAGGATATGGGCTACCAAACCTCCTTTACCTATGGTGGTAACATTGACTTTGCCAACTTCCGGTCATACCTCAGCAATGCCCGCTTCGACAACATCACGCATAGTAACGATTTTCCCGAAGAACTGAATAATTCAAAATGGGGAGTGCATGACGGTCCTGTTTTTGATAAGTTCTTTACTGAAACCAATGAGGCTAAGGCTCCATTCTTCAAAGTAATGCTATCCCTGAGTAGCCATGAGCCTTTTGATGTGCCGATGGAGACTGTTTTTGAAGGAAGTGATGACAAATCTATGTTCATGAACTCTGCTCATTATGCCGACAGGTGCTTAGGAAAGTTCATCGAAAATGCAAAAAAGAGTGAGTGGTGGGATAACACGCTAATCGTTATTACAGCCGACCACGGCCACGGATTGCCTAACAACCAGGGAGTTTCGAACCCGGACAGGTTCAGGATACCGATGCTTTGGCTGGGTGGTGCTTTGGCCGTAAAGGATACGGTAGTGCATAGTTTTACCAGTCAGACTGATATAGCCAATACCTTGCTGGGGCAAATAGCTCAGCCCGACCCGGATTTCAGGTTTAGCAGAAATACCCTTGGCAGGGCCAATCATGACTTTGCCGTATATGTTTACAACAATGGCTTTGGCTTTGTTGACAGCACTAAACTGATAGTTTATGACAATACCGGCAAGCGTTATATGAAAAAAACGGGGGTTAAGGACGAAAGGGACCTGGAGTTAGGTAAGGCCTATATGCAAACCTTATATAATGATTTCAATGGCAGATAGAGTGGACACGGTGACCGGTAAAAAGAAAATACTTTTCATAGTTAACCCAAAGTCGGGTACAGGAAATAAGCGGAGTATCCCGGTATTGCTGAAAAAATATCTCGATGCCGATAAGTTTGCCTATGAAATCATACAAACAAATTACGCCGGGGAAGCAGCCAAGATCAGTGAGGAAAACCGTGACAAATTTGATATTATAGTGGCTATTGGTGGTGACGGCACTATCAATGAAGTGGCCGGCCCGCTAACCAACAGCAATACGGTACTTGGCATTATTCCTTGTGGCTCCGGAAACGGACTGGCCAGGCACCTTAAGATTCCCCGCAACATCAAAAGGGCTATAAAGCTGCTTAACAAAAGGTGTATTGCCACTATCGACACCATCAATCTGGATGAAAGGATATTTCTGAATGTTGCCGGGGTCGGCTTTGACGCGCATATCGCCCAGCTATTTGCGAACTCAAAAAAGAGGGGATTTCTTTCATACGCAAAACTGGCAATGAGGGAAATAAGGAAGTTCATTTCCGTGGATTATCAATTAATCATCGATGGGCAGGAAAAACTTGAAAAGGCCCCTTTCCTGATATCCGTAGCAAACTCTACGCAATATGGAAACAATGCACATATAGCTCCTAATGCATTGATTGCCGATGGTTTGATGGATGTATGTGTATTAAGAAAAGTTCCTGCGTGGTATTATCCGGTATTGATCTATAGAATGTTTACGGGTACTCTGACTAAATCAAAATATTATCAAACCTGGCAGGGTAAGGAGGTACAAATAAAATTATTAAACGATGCTCACGGCAAGCATATGCATATCGATGGGGATCCTTATGCTGTCAGCAAGAATATGAAACTGAAAGTAAACCCGCTTTCTCTAAAAGTAGCTTGTCAGGGATCAGTTTAACTGTAAAAAGAACAAAACATCGATTTTTAAGGACAACGCAGTAATTATTTTTTAAGGTTT
>NZ_SMLW01000490.1 GCF_009711405.1 Fulvivirga kasyanovii
AAGAATGTAATCTTCGAAAAATCTTCTTCCAACCAGATCATTGCGGTTGTATCTGCTTTGGGAGGCATTACCACACAATTGGTTAACTGTAGTGCGATGGCTGCCACGGGCAATGCTGAGTACCTAAAAGAACTCGCCCAGGTAGAGCAAAAACACATTAAAACAGTCCAGGAGCTCATCCCATTGAAAAAGCAGAGCAAAACAATGGGGAAGGTAAAGATATTGCTCAACGAGCTGGAGGATATCTGCAGGGGGGTGTTTCTTATCCATGAACTCACAGCCAAAACAAGCGATAAGATCCTGAGCTTTGGAGAAAGGTTGTCTTCTACCATTATAGCCGACTACTTTAATGATATGGAGCTCAACACTTTTTTGGCTGATCCAAGGGATTTTATAGTCACCGATAGCAACTATAGCCGTGCGGAGGTGAATTTTGAAAAGACTAATATCAAAATCGCATCTTACTTCAAAAATGTAAAGGAAAAACTGATCGTCTGCCCTGGTTTTATTGCAGCATCAGAAGATGGCGAAATTACTACACTGGGGCGTGGTGGCTCTGACTATACTGCAGCCATAATAGCCGCCGCCCTGAACTCTCCTGAATTGGAAATATGGACTGATGTAAGCGGCATGATGACCGCTGACCCAAGGTTAGTTTCTTCTGCCTATGCCATTGAGGAGATTTCCTACGAAGAGGCCATGGAGCTGTCACATTTTGGAGCAAAGGTGATATACCCTCCTACCATTCAGCCTGTACTGGAAAAGAATATCCCAATACACATAAAAAATACATTTAAAAAAGATGATGCGGGCACAGTGATCAAGCAGGCATCAGCTACCAATGGGAGCCTGATTAAGGGATTGTCTTCCATACAGAATATTGCCTTGTTTAACCTGTCGGGCAGCGGCATGGTAGGCATACCCAATTTTTCTCACCGCTTATTCAGGGCCTTGTCTACCGCAAAGGTAAATGTGGTCATGATCACCCAGGCTTCATCTGAGCATACCATATGTGTGGGAATAGATGCCGGGGACGCGAAGAAGTCACAAGCGGCCATTGAAAATGAATTTGCCTATGAATTGACAACTCATAAGATCAATCCGGTGCAAATAGAAAAAGATCTGGCCATAATAGCCCTGGTAGGTTCTAACATGAAGGAAAAAGTGGGTGTGAGCGGCACCATGTTCAGCGTATTGGGACAAAATGGCATTAACATCAAAGCCATAGCACAAGGCTCTTCAGAAAAAAACATTTCGGTCGTAATCTATGAGCGGGAGGTAAAGAAGGCGCTGAACAGCTTGCATGAGAGTTTCTTTTTATCTGAAAAAAGGCGTATCAACCTTTTCATGATAGGGGTAGGAAATGTTGGGGCCGCGCTGATAGAGCAGTTGCGCAAGCAAAAGCAGTATCTCAGCCAGCACCACCACATTGACCTGAGAATAGTAGCTATGGCTAATAGCAAAAAAATGCTGTTCCAGGAAGAAGGTATCAATCTAAAAAACTGGAAAGAAAGCCTGATAGAAGATGGTGAGACCATGAAAGTTGAAGACTTCCTGCAACAAATGGAGACACTAAATCTGCGTAATAGTATATTTATTGACAATACTGCCAACGCCGATATTGCCGGTCTTTACAAAAGGGTTCTTCAAAAGAGTATATCAGTAGTTACTCCTAATAAAATTGCCTGTACGAATTCCTATCAGGACTATCTGGAACTAAAAAAGACTGCACTACTCTACAAAGCCAAATTCCTCTTCGAAACCAACGTTGGAGCAGGCCTTCCGGTAATCAACACACTTAACGACTTGATCAAAAGTGGTGATGAGGTTCTAAAAATAGAAGCCGTACTATCAGGAAGCCTGAATTTCATATTCAACAATTTCAATAAAGAAGTAAAGTTTGCTGACATAGTGAGGCAGGCTCAAACTGAAGGGTACACAGAGCCCGACCCACGCATTGACCTAAGCGGAGTGGATGTGAAACGTAAGATACTGATCCTGATCCGTGAAAGCGGCCTGGATATGGAAATAGATGATATTCCTGCTCAGGCTTTCATCCCGGAAGACTGCATGAATGCCCCTTCTATCGATAAGTTTTTCGAAAAACTGGAAGAGCACGAAGAAGTATTTCAGCAATTGGTAAAAAAGGCAGAGAAGGAAGGGAAGAAGATAAAATATGTGGCCTCTTACAATAAAGGAAAGGCTGAAACAGGTTTGCGTTTTGTAGAAAAATCGCACCCTTTTTATAACCTGGAAGGAAAGGATAACATCGTGCTTTTCACTACCAAACGATACCCCGAACAGCCGCTGGTTATCAAAGGTGCCGGTGCCGGGGCAGAAGTAACTGCCTCCGGGATATTTGCTGATATAATGAGAATCGCTAACGCCAATTAATGTTTATGCCATGGAAAAGAAAATAAAAGTATTTGCTCCGGCCACTGTTGCCAATGTTGGGCCCGGGTTCGATATTTTCGGTCTGGCTCTGGAGGGTATTGGAGACGAATTGGAAGTAAGCTTAAGGGATGATAGTGCCATTAAAATTCACCCGATAGAGGAGTATGAAAACCTGCCAACTGATCCGGACTTAAATGTAGCAGGGGTGGCCATTAAGGCGCTGCTTAAAGAATTAGATTCTCAACAAGGATTCGAGATCGTGATCAGGAAACGCGTAATGCCAGGTAGTGGCCTGGGTTCGAGTGCATCCAGCTCAGCCGCCGCCGCTTATGCTGCCAATGAACTATTGGGCAGTCCTTTCAGCAAAAAAGAGCTGGTACGTTTTGCTATGGAAGGTGAAAGGGCCACCTCAGGTAAAGCTCATGCAGACAATGTAACACCTTCATTGCTTGGTGGCTTTACACTTGTCCGCAGTTATGGGCCATTGGATGTGGTCAGCATTCCGTACCCTAAAGAGCTTTATGTCGCAGTAGTTCACCCTCAAATTGAAGTGAAAACAGCAGACTCCAAGCGCATTCTGAAAAGGGAAGTGGCCTTGGAAATGGCCATCAGCCAGTGGGGCAATGTAGCAGGGCTTGTGGCCGGACTGGCCAGCGGAGATTTTGACCTGATCGGAAGGTCACTGGAAGATCATATCGTTGAACCTATCCGCTCCGTGCTGATCCCCGGGTATGCGGAAGCTAAGCATCAGGCGATTGTTTCAGGGGCACTCGGCTGCAATATTTCAGGCTCAGGTCCGTCTATCTTTGCGCTCACCGAGGGCAAAGCTACGGCTGAGAAAGTGGCCCGGGCTTTTGATGAATATTATACTGACCTCGGCATTGATCATAAAGTCTATGTTTCAGGTATCAACGCCGAAGGAGCCAAAACGATCAACAAACTGGCCGAAAAGGTTTAAACATAATTTTAAAGCTATGAGATGTTAACTCTCAATACCCAATACTAATATCTCAATACTAAAGATACACTAATGCAATACTATAGCACTAATCATAAAACCCAACCCGTAAGCTTTAGAGAAGCTGTAATCAAAGGTTTACCCGATGATAATGGCCTGTTTATGCCTGAGCAAATACCGGAGCTTCCCAAATCATTTTTCAGCAGCCTGTCTACACTCAGCTTGGCCGAAATTGGATACAACGTTGCCGAATCTTTTGTGGACGAAGATATTCCCGGCTCTGCTTTGTATGATCTTATAGAAGATACGATGGGCTTTGAAATTCCGGTACATGAAGTAGAAAAAGACATCTATGCACTGGAGCTGTTCCATGGACCTACTCTGGCGTTTAAAGATGTCGGAGCCAGGTTTCTGGCTCGTTGCCTGAGCAACTTCTCAGGTAGCGAGGCCAAAAAAGTGACTGTTCTGGTGGCAACTTCAGGCGATACAGGCAGCGCTGTTGCCCATGGCTTTTTAGGAGTTGAAAATGTAGATGTAGTCATCCTCTACCCCAAAGGCAAAGTAAGCAAGCTACAGGAACAGCAGCTCACTACTTTAGGACAAAACATCACTGCTCTGGAAATTGACGGCACATTTGATGACTGCCAGCGCATGGTAAAGAGCGCCTTTTTGGATAAGGGGTTAAATGAAAAGATGCAGCTTACTTCTGCAAACTCAATTAACATTGCCCGGTTAATTCCGCAGTCCTTCTACTACTTCTGGGCCAAGGCCCAACTACCGGACAAAGACCTGGTATTTTCAGTACCCAGTGGTAATTATGGAAACCTTACGGCCGGACTACTAGCCAAAAAGATGGGACTGGATATCAAAGGTTTTGTGGCCTCATCCAATATCAATGATGTCGTGCCCAATTATCTGACCTGTGGTAGGTTTAATCCCACCGCATCAAAGCAGACCATCTCCAATGCGATGGATGTGGGTAACCCGAGCAACTTTTACCGGATGCTTGACCTTTACCAGGGTGATTGGAATAAAATAACAAAAGAAATAAAAGGCTTCAGCTTCAATGATGAGGAAACACGAGCAGCCATGAAAGAGGTCTATAAAAACACAGGCTATACGCTCGACCCTCATGGAGCAGTAGGTTACCTGGGGCTAAAAAACTACTTAAAGGATCATCAGGCAACAGGTATTTTTCTCGAAACTGCGCATCCTGCAAAATTCAAGGATGTAGTAGACGAAGTCATCGGGAATGTTGATGTACCCGAAAGGCTGGCCCGGTATATGGATAAACAGAAAAAGAGTATTGAAATGGGGGGTGAGTTTGAGGAGTTGAAGGGGTTTTTGATGGAGAGATGAGGCTTCAGAA
Organism: Fulvivirga kasyanovii; assembly: GCF_009711405.1. GTDB lineage: Bacteria > Bacteroidota > Bacteroidia > Cytophagales > Cyclobacteriaceae > Fulvivirga > Fulvivirga kasyanovii. The sequence goes on from NZ_SMLW01000490.1 coordinate 4,722, forward strand.
TTTAGTGATCGGATGACTTCGAAGTCATCTGATCACTAAACTAAATTCATTGAGCCATTACTTTGGCTGAATCTGAGCCACAAATGTCTGTCTCATTATTTTGCCATTCTGGACTACAAATGAGTCGGAACCCAGTGGTACGCTTAAGGCTGGGGTCTCGGCGTGCCAGACAATATAGGCTATGTCTTCCTCCACATGCTGGATGTCAATTTCGAAAACTGTACCATCTACCGGAAAGGCAGGGAGCAGGTTTTCATAGTAGGCTTCTATCTCATTTAATCCAATAAATACTCCTTCGGGAGTCACCAGAATAGATGATTCAGTGTAATCATCCAAAATACGATCAACATCCCTCAATCCAAAACCGATTAAATGATTTTCAAGAACTGCGGCTGTTATCTTCGGGTCTACCAAAGGGCCACAGGGAGGTTCTCCGTCAGGAGGTAGCGGATGGTCATCGTCGCAGGCGAAAAATGTACAACTCAGCAGTGTAACAAGTAGTGTGTAAGCTAAGGTTTTCATAATATTCCAGGTTTTAGTGTTCCTTACAAACTCCAAAATATTTTACTTCCTCAAAAACCATAAAAGCACAAAAAGGTACTTACATAATATAAGTACCTTTTTATGAATGCTTTAGGACTACTCTATTACCAGACGTTGATCCTTAGGATATTTCACTTCATACTTCAAATCCATTTGCTTGTTGTCACCCGGCTCAAGCTTAAGCTTCCAGCGAAGGGTACCTGTAACTTTGTTGTACTCAGCTTTTGATGATTCGAGCAAATCAACTGTTATTTCCTTATTGGTGGCTACCGGTACCTGATCTTCAATTGTGATATAGATAGGTTGTTGCTTTTTATTTCTGACCTTAATTTCAAAGCCCACTAACTCTTTGCGATTGCTTCCTATGAATTGGACCGAACTGAAGTCATTTACCTTTTCCCGTGTAATAACTATATTTTTATCACGACCCAGTGAAATATTTAATGTGTCTTTCACATTGCGTGTATCCAGTACCGTCTTTCCTATAAACTTACCTTCAAAAAACAAATTGGCCTCCCCCGCAAGAAAATTATAGCCATCCCAGTCAGTTACCTGGGCCTTCAGGAAAGCATCAGTATCCAGCTTGGGTACGGCATAGTAATGGTAAGTAGCAGGCAGTTCATAAGCCACCATATCTACGGTCTGGTTTCTTCCATCTGATTTAATTGTATAAGGGTCGTCAACTGTAAATTCCAGTGTTGTTTGTTTGATAACAGCGGTAGCTGCTATCTCCTTTTTAACTTTTGGTTTGTATTCGTAAGATGAACGTGAACTATAGCCCGCCGCTCGGCCACTTAATCCAGTAACTACAACTTCCGACAACTGTTGTGTATCCTCATACATCACTACATCAATCACTGAGCGCTGCCCTATACCTATTTCCTGGCTTTCCATCCCAACAAAGGAATATACTATGGCTTGGGCATCCTGCGTCAGTGGCAGTTGATAGTAACCGTCAATATCAGTAACAGTGCCTACGGAGGTGCCTTTGATGACCACATTCACACCGGGAAGCCCCATACCATCTTCTCCAACTACCCTGCCCGAAACCTCATTACCTGCAACGGAATAGGTTCCCATCTGCCCTTGTCTTCCATAATCATTATATGCCACACGGTTGTTGAAGTTCAGGTACCAGGTGGAAAGGTTAGGCGCAACACTGCTCTGGCTTGGGTCAGCATTGCTAAATGTAAGTTTTACCCTGTCCCAATCTTTCCCGGTATTCTGGTGTACGTTAGCCTTGTACGTAACCTCAACGGGTTTAAGCACATTTTCAGCTCTGATATCATAAGAGGGCATCCAGCCTGCTTCCTGCACTAAATAAGTTAGTATAAATTTAGACTTTAAAGCGGTTCGGGCCGAAACCTTCACCAAAACTTCGCGCACAGGCTCCGGCCTTTTATTACTAAGTTCACTTAACTGGGCATTTACCTTACCCAACTCATCCTGCAAGCCTTTTATCTTCCTCACCAACTCCAGCTCCTTCCCTTTTATCTCTGCAAGACGTAAGCGGTAATATTCTGCCGCTTGCTTGAGCTCATCTATATTTACCCCGTTATCCGTTCCGCCAATAGCTTTGTTGCTGATCAGCAAAGATTCCTCTTCCTTATATACTTCCAGCCACACGTCCTGGTCAGCAATCTGCTCTTTCAGTTTATCCCTTTTAGCTTCCAGGGTTAAAATCTGTTCTGACTTCTTTTTTTCATCCAGGTAGTTAAGCCGGCCTGAAACCGCCAGTACTTTTACCCCGTCATTAAAAGCTTTTACCTGAATACTTCTTTCCTGAATATTGACAGGAAGATTGCCTATTACCAAAGTGGTATTTCCCGAGGGTACAGTGGTATCAAAGCTCCGGGTCACCTGCGCACCCCGCAGATAGACGGTAACTTCTGATATTTTGGAAATCACCGGTTGCTCCTCACCCTGGGCAAGTAAGCATGAAGAAATGAATAGAAGGATTGCGCTACAGATAACTTTCATAATACTAAAGGTCAATGTGAAACATGTTTAGTATTATGATGCCATCATATTACGGATTCCATAAGGGACACTGTTTTTTTATCACATCTGCTTAGCCCATCAAATATTCATCGTCATTTTTCCAGAGTGTCCAATGCGTCAATTACATCTCTCTGATTTTCCTGGTATCCGATATGGTAAGGAGGGGCTATGCGATCACCACAATCCGTAAGTGAACAACGCTCGCAGGTAGTGTTTACCACTTTGGTTACGATATCCGGATCATCAATAAACTTGATCCTTTTACGCAGGTTGTTGTCAATATATACGCCTATGGTAACACTCATGCTTTCATTGGGATTGGAAACATTCGGAAAGGCAATAGTCAGGCAGAAATACTCATTGGGAGTCTCATGGTATCGTGAGATTTGGGCACCGGCGATAACGGGTACTTCCTTTTTAAGGCGGTGCATACTTCTCAGCTCCTTGATCAGGCCAATGGAGATCCACCGCCTGCAATAGTGCTCATTTAAGCTGTTCGCATGCGGATTATGCGCCCTGGATAAATGAAGCTCCTTGGTCAGCTCGTAAGATGAAAAGTCATCGGTACCAAGGAACCTGAGAAAGAACAGGTTTTTGATCCCAAAGTATTTGGGTAAAATATTGGTCAGGCGCTGCATCAACATTTCGGGTGTAGCATTGTATTTGGTAATGAATGACAGCAATTGATCTCCATCCCACTTTTTATTCTGTGCAAACTTTCTTACATCAGCTACTACCTCATCCTCATCCATAAGCAAGGCTGCGGAAAAATATGAGGCCTTATAGTTGTTAAGCAAAGCTTCAAAGTTGTAGCTCCTTTGCGGTGGGGTTTCCATAGGTCGCTCCTTTAACTTCAGGTATTGAAAACCTATTTCACGACCAAGCAGAAAGCACTCCTGAGCATCCGTCAGCTCATTATTGAGCAACAATCTTTTCCCCTTGCCTTTATAGTAAGAGCGCAAATGCCTCAAAGCACCGAATTCCGGCAACTCCTTACGGTCAACGAATATGCCATAGTTTTCCATGAGCACATACTCAAGCTGCTCTTTTGTAACCGGTATGGTATTAATACTTTTATTGGCTTCACGAAAATCTTTTACGGCCTTTTCAATTTCAGGAAAATAATTGTCATGCATCTCCTGGTATGAACGAAGTGCCGCATAGTAGAAATGCTCCTGGTTCATCTCATAGTTGCGGGAGATCAACGAAATGGAACTGATAAAAGCATTGATCTTTTCCGGTGACACAGAAATAAGTTCTATGATCTTTTGGGCATCCAGCCCGAATATGTGCAGAGGGAATTCTTTAAAAAAATCAGACTGCAACAAATTGATCACGGGCTGCAATCTTTTGGACACTTTTAAAGAGACCAGGTTGTCGTAAGACTCACCCAAAGCCTCCGCCAACTGCATGATCTTGTCCCCTTTCGGATATTTTTTTCCTTTTTCTATCTCACTTAAATAAGAAATCGAAAGTCCTGTCTTCTGCGCTAGTTCCTGAAACGAAAGTCCCTTCTCAACGCGTAAATCGCGGATTTTTAGCCCAAAAATATGTTTGAGCGAAAAGTTTTCATTGGCCATGTTTCAAAGATAATTAAAATTTGTGTAAAATTTCTTTTAGCGAAATTTCGCTATTAATGAAATTTTACTGATATTCGTATGACACAACGATTTAAACCCCTGTAATTATGATTGAAGAATTAACCACCAAAGCCTACAGCCCACCGGAAACCATGCACCTTAACGCAGGTTTTGAAGAGGCATACGCAGAGATCCTAACTCCGGAAGCATTGAAGTTTCTTTTCACTCTGCATGAAAAATTCAATGGACGCAGAAAGCTACTCTTACAGAAAAGGGTCGAGCGTCAGAAAGAAATCGATAATGGTGTCATGCCGGATTTTCTTGAATCAACCAAGGCCATCCGCGAAGGTGACTGGCAGGTTGCCAGGCTGCCCAAAGACTTGCTGGATCGCCGTGTGGAAATCACCGGGCCGGTAGAAAGGAAAATGATCATCAATGCGCTTAACTCAGGCGCAAAGGTATTCATGGCCGACTTTGAGGACAGCAATACGCCTTCATGGAAAAACAACATTGAAGGACAGATCAACCTTCGGGATGCAGTAAATCGTACTATTGAATACAAACACCCTAAAACGGGTAAAGCTTATACATTAAATAGCGAAGTAGCCACCTTGTTTGTAAGGCCAAGAGGCTGGCACCTGGAAGACAAGCACATTACGATCAAAGGCGAACCGATTAGCGGAAGCTTGATGGATTTTGGTTTGTACTTCTTTCACAATGCCAAAACCTTGATCAACAATGGCTCAGGTCCCTATTTCTATTTACCAAAACTGGAAAGCCACCTGGAGGCCAGGTTGTGGAATGACGTTTTCGTTTATGCTCAGGATTATTTAGGTATTCCACAAAAAACCATCAAAGCCACCGTATTGATCGAAACGATACTGGCAAGCTTTGAGCTTCATGAGATCCTTTTTGAGTTGAAAGACCACTCTGCGGGACTCAATTGCGGCAGATGGGATTATATATTCTCATTCATTAAAAAATTTCGCAATAAAGCGGGTTTTGTTATGCCCGACCGCTCGCAGATCACCATGGGAGTACCCTTTATGAAAGCCTACACACTTGCTGTAATCAAGGCCTGCCATAAACGATGTGTACATGCCATGGGTGGTATGGCAGCGCAAGTACCGATTAAGGAAGACCCTGAAGCCAATGAGGCTGCTCTTGACAAAGTACGAGCCGATAAAGTTAATGAGGTCAGAAATGGCCATGATGGCACCTGGGTAGCGCACCCGGGACTGGTTAAAGTGGCTGAAAATGCTTTCAACGAGTATATGCCTACGCTGAACCAGATACATGTAAAGCGCAGTGATGTGATGATTACCGCTGAGCAGTTGCTGGAGGTGCCCAAGGGTACCATAACAGAAAATGGACTGAGGACCAATATTAATGTTGGCATCCTCTACATCGAAAGCTGGCTGAGAGGCAACGGCGCAGCAGCCATCTACCACCTGATGGAAGATGCCGCTACTGCAGAGATCTCACGCACCCAGGTATGGCAATGGCTTAAAAACGGCGCCACACTGGATGACGGAAGGGTGATTACAGAAGACATGTACGAGCAGTTGAAAGCGGAAGAGCTTGAAAAGATCAAAGCCTACGTTGGCGAGGAAAACTATAAAAACGGAAGGTTTGACCAGGCCATATCCATTTTTGACAAACTCGTAAAATCGGATGATTTCAAAGAATTTTTAACAATACCAGCATATCAATTAATCGACTAAACCCCTAAATTTTTAATATTATGAATAACGCAGATCAAATAGAGAACCTATACAGCGACTGGATGTCGAACCCAAGATGGAAAGGTGTAACAAGGCCTTACATTCCTGAAGATGTATTGCGCTTAAGAGGTTCAGTAAATATAGAATATACGTTGGCGAGGCTGGGAGCAGAGAAGCTCTGGAAAAGGCTTACTACCCAGCCTTTTACCGCCGGGCTTGGAGCCCTGACGGGCAACCAGGCCGTACAGGAAGTTGCTGCAGGGCTTGAGGCCATTTACCTGAGCGGCTGGCAGGTGGCTGCTGATGCCAACCTGGCCGGTCAGATGTACCCGGACCAATCCCTTTACCCGGCAGATTCTGTACCTAATGTGGTAAAAAGGATCAACAACGCCCTGATGAGGAGAGATCAGATCCAAAGCGTAACCGGAGAATCTGATATAGACTGGATGGTACCAATAGTTGCAGATGCGGAGGCTGGTTTCGGAGGGAACCTCAATGCCTTTGAGTTAATGAAGGCCATGATCGAAGCCGGTGCTGCTGGTGTTCACTTTGAAGATCAGCTATCGTCTGCCAAAAAATGCGGACACCTTGGAGGTAAAGTACTGGTTCCCACTCAGGAAGCGATCAATAAACTGGTTGCTGCACGTTTGGCAGCCGATGTGATGGGCACACCTACATTGCTCATAGCCCGCACCGATGCAGAGGCAGCTAATCTGATCACCTCTGATGTAGACGGCCGAGACCACAAGTTCCTGACCGGACAGAAAACCTCCGAAGGATTCTTCCATGTTAAGAACGGACTGGAGCAAGGCATTGACCGTGCGCTAAGCTATGCACCTTATGCTGACCTGCTTTGGATGGAAACTTCCAATCCTGACTTGGGCATGGCAAGAGAATTTGCACAAGGGGTGAAGGAGAAGTACCCTGACCAAATGCTAGCTTATAACTGCTCTCCTTCATTCAACTGGGCAGCCAAACTAAGCGTGAAAGAGATGGAATCGTTCAGGGAAAACCTTGCAGAAATGGGCTATAAATTCCAGTTCATCACCCTGGCAGGTTTCCACGCATTGAATACAGCTATGTTTGAGCTATCCAAGGCATACAAAGAAAGAGGTATGGCCGGTTACTCCGAGCTGCAGGAAAGAGAGTTTGCATTGCAACAGCATGGTTTCAATGCTGTAAAACACCAGGCCTTTGTTGGTACCCAGTATTTTGATACTGTTCAGAATATCGTACAACAAGGCAACTCTTCAACCACTGCCATGAAAGGCAGCACCGAAGAGGACCAGTTTGAAACTGCAAAAAAAGCAAGTTAATACGTTAATGACCACAACCTAAACACAAAACCGCCTGACCGGAATACGGTCAGACGGTTTTTTTCTACTCTCTGGTAGCCGTCTGGCCTTTTGGTCAGGCGGTTTATATTTGAATCCCACCTAAATAACAAGCGGAACCGGATAAACTGGTTAGTCATTTCAGCACTATGTTTTTATAAAATTGGAGCTATTTTATCCGAAATCTTGTAAGCCATAATAGTGAATAGCCTTATGTTTCAACGGGCTTTCACTCCAATTTTCCCATTTATTTGTATAAGGATTGTAGCCACACTTTAACGGTTTAGAGTAATCATTAAAAGGATCCTCCCTATATGCTCTGCAATCGGTACATATATACCGGAATTCACAGTCTCTACATACCTCTATTTCATCTTTCGTAATATTCCAAAATTTCAAAAATTCTTGTTGCCTTAATACTCCCTCAAGAGATGTGTCTCTTATATTTCCAAAGCTTTCTTGCATAGATGGACAGTTTTTAATTTCCCCTTCTACATCAATCGAAACTTTTTTACTTAAACAACTATTACAGCTTTTGGAGGATAAATATGTCCTTAAATTGGGGTAAAATAGCTTTTCAGATATGACACCACATTGTTTATGTGACACTAAAGGTTGTTTCAGAGCAATTATATAATTGGGTAAAATAAATTTATCTTCAAAAAAATCCATAACACAAACTCTCGAAATTAATTTGTACTTATGGAATAGGTCAATGTAGCCATTTTCCGAATTGTCAGAATGATGTTTCAGAATAACCTCAACATTAGTATGGCCATTTAACCTTAATATTTCAATCATGTCTTCCAATTCCGTAATTGATACCGGGCAGAAATACCTTAACTGGATCTTCTCTATATCAGCCGAGATTTTGGAGATGTTTTTGTAGAAACTTTCAGGACTTTTTAAGTCAAATATCAAATCTTCAATCTTATGGCAATTCGAAAATTGATCCTTAGATATATCATGTGCTAATTCCTGTTTTTCTAAATGAAAATAAATGAACTTTTTATCTTCTAAAAATGACAAGTATTCTTTGATTACCTGGAAGTCCTCTTTATCAAAACCTTGCTCGATATCATCTAAAGCTATATTAAATTTGAGTTTAATTATTTGATATAATTCATTGGGAATGGAGCAATAGGTGGCCCTCTCTAAATCGACCAGGCAGCTATTTCTGAAACCCTGAGTCAATACACAACTAGAGAACAGACTAAAATAATTCATAGATTTTACTAATACACTTATCAGGTGCCGCTCGTTGTATAGTGGATTGTTTATATTTCGAGATGGACATTTTACTACCTCTTATGGCAGTCCCATCACGATCAAGCTCTATTATTTCTGAGTTATAATATGCAATGGGCAAAATTCCCTTTATAACTAAATCATTTATTAGTTCTTTTTTTTGATTTTTCATTGTCTATAACTATCATTTCCTCTACCACCTTCTTTTCAAAATCCAGATTCCCTCTTAATGAGTATCCCGAAATCTGTCCGACAGGATTGACTTCCAAAAAATAAAACTCATTATTTTTGCTTTCAATGATATCAATGCACCCAATATTTAATCCAATAGATTTCATAAACTCCCCTAATTTTTTCTGGTAGGATATCGGCAAATTTGTTTTCTGAATCCTTATTTCACTCGTAT
>NZ_SMLW01000242.1 GCF_009711405.1 Fulvivirga kasyanovii
GACTTAAACGAATGGGAGATTAATAAAAAGACGGAGACTTCTTATGTTGGTCAGTCAGGAGAGACATTCTCTTACCGTTGGAATGGGTCTGAGTGGGTGACTCTGGGAAAAGGAGAGCTGCAATTTGATGACAATGATAATAAAGTCTATGAGATTTATTCCAATTATGATTCTGAAAATGATCAGTGGACAAATACGGCAAAGCTTTTTCATGCATACAATGAAGAAGGTAAGAGACTCAAATATGAACTTTATACTTGGGACATCTCCGAATCAAAATGGAAAGGAGCCGACAACTATACTATTGCCTACAATAGTTATGGGAAGGATAGTAGTTTTGTTCGTTATGTCTGGGACTCCGATATAGGCGAATGGTATTTGGGAACTAAGCGCGAATACATATACAATGATGACAAACTGGCTACTGAGTTTATTGTATACAATTGGAATATTGATAACGAAGAATGGGAATATAAGAGCAGGACACGACAGTTCTTTAGTAAGGCCATTGACACCGAGGAAGTCATAGAAGATCAGATTATTGCTTACGGAGAAAATAAGGTGATTGATTGTAGTAAATTTTTCTCAACCAAAAAGGAAGCAGCCTTAAGCTATAAGGCTACACCTGATACAGGAACACTTATTTCAACTTCGATAAAGGAGGGGCAGTTGATCCTTGAAGCTATACAAAATATAAATGCGACGGATACAGTCACCCTCATTGCAACCGTTGGGGCTTATAGTATTGCTCAGCGCTTCCCGGTAAAAGTCAATATGATTACGGGAGTTAATGATAACAAAATACAAGAGGTTGTGGCGTATCCCAATCCGGCATCGGATATTATTACTCTTAGAACGGGTTCTTTTTCAAAGGAGGTTACCTGGGTACTGCGATCTTACACAGGAGAGGTGATTGAAAAAGGCAGGTTTGATGGCAATGTGGATGCAAAACAAATTGAAGTATCAGGCCTTAATTCCGGGATCTACCTTCTTAATATTTCTGATGGGACGTATAGTGTGGACCGTAAGTTGATTATCCGTTAATTTTGATTTTGCGACTTAATTTATTTGCCAATATGAAGCAGTTTATTTTTTGTGCTTTAATGTTATTTAGCACTCAGGGTTATAGTCAGGATATTTTCAAAGTACTAAAGGTTAGGGATTATCAAAAATTAGAACAATTATTGATGAAAGGGGAGTCAAGTGTTCAATACAATGAAAATGGCTTAACTCCACTTTGGATGGCTGTAGCTGAAAATGATACTGCAAGTGTTAATTTGCTTTTGAGATATGGGGCAGATATTAATCTTTCCTGTAAGAATGGTATGCCACCCATTATGGTAGGTTGTATAGCTAATGCAGTTGAAAGTGTAGCTATTCTACTTGATCACGGCGCGGATGTTAATTGGAGATCACCTGCTTCCAGTAATCAGCAGCCTATAAGGTTTGCTTCACAGGGTGGCTCTTTGAGACTGGTGAAATTACTGCTTGACCATGGAGCCGATATGGAGTCAACTCCCGATGATAAAGCAACTCCGTTGCTGGCTGCAATACATGCAAAAAAATATGATATAGCAACATTCTACTTTAATAGTGGAGCCAATGTCAACGTTTTGGGCAGAGATGGTGAATGTGTTATTCATGAAGCGATAAAAACAGGTAATCCTGATATGGTAAAGCTGTCGTTGGAACATAATGCTCCTCTAAATTATGTTGATCCAAAAGGTAAAACCACTTGGCAGCTCGCTAAGCAATCAGGTAGCCCGGAGATCAAAGCTTTAGTTAAAGAAGCACTGAAGTAAGGCAAGGCTGGCTTTTAAGGCTTGATAAATACTTAGTCAAGCCCTTATTCATCCTCTCTATACTCCAATAAATCTCCCGGTAGGCAATCCAGCGCCTTGCAAATAGCCTCCAGAGTGCTGAATCGTACAGCTTTGTTTTCCTGTTTTGAGAATGGAAAGGTTGGCTAGCGTAATATGAGTATGTTGAAGCAGGTGTGTTCCTGGGAAATAAGTCCGTAATTTTTGAATTATATTTAAGCCATGAGCAAAAAAGGAATTAAAGACATATTGCAATTAGGCCATCCTTTATTGTATCAAAAAAGTGAGCCTGTTTTACAATCAGAATTAGATGCAGTCAAAGGTTGGACAGAGGATTTGGCCAGCGCTATGGCAGAAATCCGGGACAAGTACAATTTTGGGCGGGGCATTGCAGCTCCTCAATTGGGCATAATGAAGCGGCTGATATACATCGATTTAGGTCAGCCTAAGGTTATTATCAATCCGGAGCTATCATATCTTAGCGAAGAGATGTTTGAGCTATGGGACGACTGCATGAGTTTTCCAAACCTCTTGGTTAAAGTAAAACGCCACAAGCACCTAACCCTAAGGTACCACGATGAAAGCTGGAACATGCAGGAGTGGAAAGCCTCAGATAATGAAGCAGAACTCATCCAGCATGAGTACCATCATCTCGATGGTATTTTATGCACCATGAGGGCTATTGATGATAAATCTTTTAAGTGGAGACCTTAAGGGAGCAGGGAAAGCTACCTCAATGATGAGGCAGCTTCTATTCCTTTAAAACGATCCCAAAGCGCCAAAAGCACCAAATGCTATGGCTCCGAAAATAGCCAGCACATAAATACCAATCAAAACAACCATGATTATCCCAATAAACTGATAGTGTGATTTCAGGTTTTTGAAAGCCACTGTGAGCTGGTGGTTATTTCCACTTCTTACGGCATTTCTGATGTTCGATGAAAAATTGAACAAATAATACAAAGGAAAAAAATACACCACCGCCATAACTATGTATATTAAACCGAATGCAAAGCCGGGAATAGGCATGCCGGTATCTTGCCCCATGGAAGATAGTACAGTGCCTGACATTAAGCCTGCCAGCACCATAAATCCGGTGCCAATAAAACCGAGGATGGCTATAAACTTGCCCCATTTACCGGCCACATCTAAATAACCTGCCATTTCTGAT
>NZ_SMLW01000586.1 GCF_009711405.1 Fulvivirga kasyanovii
TGCAAAACCTTGTTGTGAGCGACCAGTTTTTCCCCTCCTTCAAGCTCTATAAAGTCGGTGTGCTCAATAGTTTTTTTTAGCCAGTTGAGTGTTGCAGAAATGGAGCAGTACCCAACAATTTTCAACCTCACGGAAGGGTCTTTTTTGTGAAGTTTTTTTGCGAAATTAATACACTCAAAAACGCCTGTGCTTTCTGCTATTGTACCGGTAAATATGAGGTTGATTTCAGGGGTGTTTCTTGTCTTTTTTTTATCCTCGGTTTTGAGGTCGATAGGCTTGTACTTGTTCTCAATTATAGTACTCTTTCCACGGGAGAAACTGAACTCTTTTTCGTACTGTCTTTCGGCTAGAAAGTAGTGGTCAAAAAAGAGCCTGCTGAGGTACTCTTTGCTCCTGACATAACCGGCAATCAGCGGTCTTAAAATATACGGAAAACTGTTGGTGTATAGTATGTTTCTAAAGTAGTTTTCCCGGATGTCGTAAATGATCTTGGTTCCAAATAAAATTTTGTATAGGATCGTAACTATCAGTAATTCATGGGTATTGATAATGATGAGTTTCGGCTTTAATTGAAGGTATTTTTTGAAGCATTTTAAGGGTGCTACCAGGCGGGAAATATTAAGTCTTTTGAATTTGAAAAGAGGATGAAATTTTATGTTCCCGGCTTTGGGAAGTTTTTTTACATAAAACCCTATGATATTAATTTCATATTTATTTGTTTGGCCCAACGAAAGCCCAAGTTTTTCATACATCCTGGTATCGTCGACCGGTTTAAGCACCGATGCTATGACAAGTTTGTGTTTTTTCATTAACAGTAATAATAAAAGATTAATCAATAATAGCTGATGGATTTAAAAGAAATTGTAGAAAATGCATGGGAGGATCGCTCCTTACTAAAAGAAAAAGATGTACAAATTGCCGTTAAAACAATAGTAGGTGATCTGGATCAGGGGGTAAGGAGAGTGGCCGAACCTAATGGCAAAGATTGGTTAGTCAATGAGTGGGTTAAAAAGGCGGTGATCCTTTATTTTCCACTGATGAAAATGCAGACCATTGAAGTGGGGCCTTTCGAATTTCATGATAAGATCAAACTCAAAAATAACTACGAAAAGCTTGGAGTTAGAGTGGTGCCTCATGCCATTGCCCGCTACGGATCTTTCGTAAACAAAGGCGTGGTAATGATGCCGTCATATGTAAACATCGGAGCTTATGTAGATGAAGGTACCATGGTAGATACCTGGGCCACTGTGGGAAGCTGCGCCCAGATAGGGAAGAACGTTCACCTCAGTGGAGGTGTAGGTATTGGAGGTGTATTGGAGCCTGTACAGGCGGCACCAGTCATTATCGAGGACAATGCCTTTATCGGTTCGCGCTGCATTATTGTGGAAGGTGTGAGGGTTGGTAAAGAAGCTGTACTCGGAGCCAATGTGGTGTTAACCGCCAGCTCAAAGATCATAGATGTAACCGGAGATGAGCCGGTAGAAACAAAAGGATACGTGCCGGAACGATCAGTGGTTATTCCGGGTTCATATACCAAAAAGTTCCCCGCAGGAGAATACCAGGTGCCTTGTGCCCTGATCATTGGTAAGCGTAAAGAAAGCACCGATAAGAAAACTTCTCTTAATCAGGCACTCAGGGAAAATGACGTAGCCGTCTGATCTGGCATTTACTTTGTAGGGGTAACTGGTATAAAGTAATTAAAAGGCACCGCAAGGTGCCCTTTCTTAAACTAGTACAGACATGAAAAACTTTGTTACTCTGTTTTTTATCACCATCATCCTAAGCTCTTTCACCACTGGCGATGAAGATGTCTACGAGGTAGTAGCCCATGAGAGCTTTCAAAAAGGCGAAGAACTCGACTACAAGGTTTCCTTCGGGATTTTCAGTATTGGTAGTGCCAAAATGCTCATTCGCGATAATTATTACCGCATCAACCATCGGGATTGCTATAAAGTGGATATCTATGGCAAGACCACCGGTATGGTAGACTGGGTTGCCAAGGTAGATGACCACTGGGGAGCCTATGTGGATACCGCTGCCCTGGTACCACACATCTCTTATCGTAATATCAAGGAGGGTAACTATCGTAAAAACGAAATCATCCGCTTTGACCATCGCACCAACCTTATAGAGGCAAAGGTGAAGGATAAGAAAACCGGTGAATACAAAGAGCCTAACTACTACTCCGCTCCCGAGAATATCAGGGATATGCTGGCAGGGTACCTTTATCTACGAACCATTGATTTCTCTAAAATGAATGAAGGTGACATTTTCACCATGAAGGGATTTTTTGAAGATACCTTTTACGAGCTGGATGTTAGGTACAAAGGCAAAGAGGTAATTAAAACCAAAGCAGGTAAATTCAACTCTATAAAGCTGGCTCCGATCATGCCGGAGAATAAGCTGTTTGACGGAGAGGATTCTATCTACGCCTGGATATCCGATGATAAAAATAAAATACCCTTGAAAGTGGAAGCTAAAATGTTTATTGGCAGCACCGGAGTGGAGCTTTCGGGCTACAAAAACCTCAGAAATGAGGTGAGTATAATCCAATAAAATTTCCTAGAAAAATAATAATGTTGTAGATTGCCTTCTTACCGACCAAAACCTATGAAGCGTTATCTACTGATTGTTGTCTTATGTCTATTCGGCTTTACATATGGAGCATCGTTAGCGCAAAGCGAAACCATCCGCTTTAAATCTGCCGATGGTTTGGAGATGGCCGCAGATCTCTACTTCAACCATCCCAAAACGGCTCCGTTCATAGTGCTTTTTCATCAGGCCAACTGGAGCAGGGGCGAGTATGCAGAGATTGCTCCCAGGTTAAACAGCATGGGGTACAACTGTATGGCCGTAGACCTCCGTTCAGGTAACAGCGTTAATGATGTCTCTAACATAACTAAACAGAATGCCCTGAAAGCTATGAAAGAGACCCAGTATGTGGATGCCATTCCGGACATGCTCGCTGCCGTGGATTATGCAAGAAAGAATTATGCCCAGGGGAAACTTATAGCCTGGGGAAGTTCCTACTCCGCTTCACTGGCGCTTAAGTTGTGCGGCGACCATAAGGATAAAATAGATGCAGTGCTGGCTTTTTCCCCTGGCGAGTATTTTACTTCGCAAGGTAAAGCCAGGGATTACATCACTTCAAGTGCCATCAATATTACTCAGCCGGCTTTTATAACCTCAGCACGTGACGAAAAGAACAATTGGTGGGGGATCTATGTAGCGATCCCTTCCGGGAAAAAGACATACTTCCTGCCTCAAAGTGTTGGTAACCATGGGGCTAAAGCATTATGGAGCAAATATCCCGATGCTGGTAGCTACTGGAAAGCCGTCAGTGAATTTTTAACATCTATTTGACAGAATATTGTTACCTTTGCACCCTGAGTGGCGATCATACCTGATTAGCCACTATTTTTTTATTTCAAAAACTGTTATTTGAACCAATGCGAAATTCATTCATACTGATTTTTTTGTTCTTGTTGGGAGCCAGCGCATGTAAAGACGAACGCTCAGATATTGGAGACCAGTATTTCAAACAAGGCCAATACAAAGAGGCTGTTGCAGCTTATACCGAATACCTGAAATTGGAACCTACACATATTAAGTCCCTTTACAACAGAGGCCGTGCTTATGAGGAGTTAGGACAACATGAAAAAGCCCTGGCAGATTTTCATAAGATCATTAAAGAAGATCCTTTGAATGTAAATGCTTACCTGAGCGTGACGAGCGATTTTTACTACAGGCAGCAAGATTATGAAAATACCGTATTCTATGCCGATAAGACTTTGAAGCTAAACGAGAATAATCCCGTAGCCCACACCCTAAAAGGAAAGGCATACCAAAAGCTAGGAAAGCTCAATGAAGCTATGGCTGCTTACAATGCAGCAATAAGTGTAGATAAAGAATATGCAGATGCCTATTTATCAAGAGCTTTACTGCGCATCCACCTCAAACAAACCAGCAGAGCCTGCACTGACCTGACAATGGCCAAATCATTGGGTGCTAGCAATGCAGCCGAAATCATCAATAAATATTGTAAGTGATTTGATCGGTTTACGTTTATAGTTCATTCTATTTACAGTTCTTGGTTTACAGTGCTGGGAGTATAGTAGAGGGGTTGTTACGTTAATGTCTTTTAAAGGTTTCCGGTTTTTAGTTTCATTTCTTAATGTACTGAAAACCGGAAACCAAGACTCTTAATCAACTGTGAACTAAGAAACTAAGAACAGTAAACCGCACTATTTTGCAAAGCGGTCAGCTACGATCAGGTCTTTAGTGCCATGTCCCCAGCTATAAAAACCGCTTCCTGATTTTACCCCTTTATGTCCGGCTTCCACCATATTTACCAGCAATGGGCAAGGTGCATATTTAGGATTTCCAAAGCCTTCGTAAAGTACATTGAGGATTGAAAGACATACGTCCAGACCAATAAAATCGGCCAGTTGAAGAGGCCCCATAGGGTGTGCCATTCCAAGTTTCATTACCGTATCAATTTCTTCAACACCGGCTACGCCTTCATACAACGACTCGATGGCCTCGTTGATCATAGGCATCAAAATGCGGTTGGCAACAAAGCCGGGGTAGTCATTGACCTCTACAGGTACCTTGCCAAGCTTCTTTGAAAGCTCCATTATAGCTGCAGTTACCTCATCTGTAGTATTATATCCTCTGATCACCTCTACCAGCTTCATTACAGGCACAGGGTTCATAAAGTGCATGCCGATAACTTTGTCAGACCTTTCGGTTACAGCCGCTATTTTAGTTATGGAGATAGAGGAAGTGTTGGTGGCAAGTATAGTATCAGCACCACATACCTTATCCAGGTCACGGAATATTTTAAGTTTGAGATCAATGTTCTCCGTAGCAGCTTCCACCACAAGGTCGGCATTTTTCACACCCTCTTCGGTCGATGTAAAAGTAGTAATGTTTGAGAGTGTGTTCTTCTTGTCGTCCTCAGTGATCGCTTCTTTCTTGATCTGTCTGTCAAGGTTCTTTTCAATCGTGGCGAGTGCCCTTTTCAATGCATCTGCAGAAATGTCAATCAGCGATACATTGTATCCGTTTTGTGCGAATACGTGAGCAATACCATTTCCCATGGTTCCCGATCCGATTACGGCTATATTTTTCATGAATTGTTGTGTTTTGGTTAAAGTTTATGGCCGGGCAAAGATAGGAAGTTTTGGCAGGGATGGAATGGTTGCAAACGATTTCGTGAACAATCAATTATCATTAATTGTATTTGAGAAGATTAGTTCAAATAAAGTATACTAACATGTTCAAAGAGTTTAAAAAGTTTATATCCCGGGGCAATGTGGTAGAATTGGCCGTGGGACTGATTATGGCTACCTACTTCGGTGCCATTGTCAAATCATTTGTAGATGACATCATTATGCCCCCGGTAGGGCAACTTATTGCCGGGGTAGATTTTTCCAGGCTCAATTATGTGATTGGGGAGAAAACACTGGAAGATGGTACAATGCAGGAGGTTACTATTAACTATGGCACCTTTCTGAACCATATCATTACCTTTTTTATTGTGTCTCTGGCAGTATTTGCAGTGGCAAAAATCTATAACAACTATTTAAAGAAGAAAAAGGAAGAGCCTGCCGAAGCTGAAAAGGGCCCCACAAGCCAGGAACAGTTGCTGATGGAAATCAGGGATGCCATCCGTGAAAAGAATGGCGGAGCTGTTTAATGCATGCCTGTTGGCTGCTCCTTTTTGTGTAGCTTTGTGGCTATGGAAATAGGTAACTATTACGAACTGGAGGTAGCCAAAGAAGTAGACTTTGGAGTATACCTGAACTCTGAACTTGGTGAAATCCTTTTGCCGTTGAAGTATGTGCCCGAAGGCACCGAAGTGGGAGATATTCTCAGGGTATTTATACATAAAGATTCCGAAGACAGGCTTTTGGCCACAACATTGGAACCTAAGGGCAAAGTAGGTGATTTTGTGTCGCTAAAGGCCAAGGATATTACACCCCACGGGGCATTCATGGATTGGGGACTCGAAAAAGACCTTTTTGTACCCAACAGAGAGCAGCATACACCTTTCCGGGTCGGGCATAACTATATTGTAAGGATATGCCTCGACTATAAATCTGATCGCCTGATCGGGGTGAGTAAGATCAATACCTTCCTGAGTAATGCAAACCTGGGAGAGCTAAAAGAAGGAGATCGGGTCGGTCTGCTGATCTATGCGGAAACCGATGCTGGTTATTCGGCCGTCATCAACAACAAACACAAAGGCCTGATCTATCGTAATGAAGTGTTTGAACCTATAAGTGTAGGTGATGAGAAAACTGGTTACATCAAAAAAATAAGAGAAGACCTGAAAATTGACCTTTCTCTCACTCCGGCAGGGGTAGAGGCTATAGATAAAAACAGGGAGGTTGTTTTAGAAGCTCTGCGTGAAAATGACGGTTTCTTGCCGTACCATGACAAGTCAGAACCCGATGATATCACCAGCGTGTTTAATATGAGTAAAAAGGCTTTTAAAAAGGCTATAGGAGGTTTGTATAAAGACCAGGTTATCAATATTGAACCTGATGGCATCCGTTTAAAATGAAGGCTTTCCTTTGGGTAATTGGTGTTTGTTCGGCTGTATTCATAATAGCGTACCTAAACAAAGATAACATTAGAAGAGCTTTCTTTGCCAATCATATATTGTTACACGCAAGAGGTGAAACCAACCCTGCACTGGTTAGAATAGATTGGACTTCGGAAGTTACTACAGATACAGTTACTGTATTTGAAAATGGGCATGAAACAGAGGCTCTTTTCGAAGCAAGAGGGCGTAATGTATTTGTAGTTTATTATAAAGGGGAAAGCATGGGAAATTTTGAGCATTTTAAATCAAATGCTTACAATCCGCATACCTACATATTCGAGTTACTGCTACAACAGGACTCGGTTTATCTGGACCTGACCGTGTCAGGACCGGATGCTATTCAATAACTCTGGGACGAAGGTGTGGAGGTACCTTTGATGAACTCCTGCTGTTTACCTCAAGCTTAAGAATATCTGTCGGCTTTTGGCACAGAACCGCCTTATTATTAAATACAGCAATAGGTGCTTTCAGCAAATGAGGATTATTCATAAGCACTTCCAGCCATCCTGACATGGTAAAAGTATTGCCCCTTACCTTAGCCTGATATTCGGGATTAGACTTGTCAAGCAGATCTTTGGGTTTGCAGCCCAGCATGTTGATGATCTCCTTCCATAAAGTAGTGGTAAAACGTACATTATGTAAGTCTACCTCGTTGATATGGTTGCTCACTGATCGTGCATAAGCCCGTGTCTGTTTGCTTGTACTGGAACTTGGATCATGATAGATCAAAAGAAGTTCGTTGGGGTGAAATTGTATACTGCTCATATAAAATCAGAATTAGATTGATTATAATTTACGAAAAAAAAAGGAGAAAATAAAGTCCCCTTATTTCCTTAACAGTTTACAGACAGGAAGGATTCGACTTATTTGAGATTTTATGCTTTAGCCTGTATTCCATGGATGTAGTCAGGTAAGCCTCCAGATGATAGGAATTAACTCGTCTTTTGAAGTTAGCAGAACGGCTTATAGAACTTTATTTCCCATTTCTTCTTATAGAACAGGTAGTTAAATGGCAGGTTTACAGGTAAGAAAGTGGTTCACTTGCCTAAGAACGCCTAATCGCGATATACCAACACCTCCTTAGCCAGTCCCGTAGCATTGAAGCGGATATTCAGGTAAACATGATCAGCCCCCTCAGTCTTTTGCCCGCATTCCTCAGCATTGTCAATCTCATAAATGTAAAATTTCTGATTACGTTTATAGAGTTCATTTTTGTCTGGCTTGCCCAAAACCCGGACTACCTCATCTTCACTAAGGCCTTTGATGTGCTCTTTGGCTTGTTCAAGGTTATCCAGCATTTGCAGCCTGACACCTGAGCAACCATGATGGTCGCTTTGCCATTGGCTTTCATCAAAATCAGGAAGGTCTACGGGCTTATCACACGAGTAAAGGAGCACTATGATGCCCAGGAAAACGCAGTACTTTAGTTTCAAGATTCTTCTACGGTAACTAGAGATTGATTCTTATTTACAGAAAAATTGAGCAGGATCATCCAGCTCATCGACACGACAAAGTAAGCGATAGAAACAATGATAAACCAGAAGTTCAGGTTTAAATAATAAGAGATAGTAATTACACCCGCTGATAAGCCTAATATCCTTACCTTTTCCAGTAGCCATACCCAGTTCTTCATTTCAAACAAAGCCCCGCAGTTCATAATAGTAAGAATGATGGCCGTCACAAAAGCTACTTTTTCCCAGGTAGCAAAGTTTGCCTGTTGAAACAGGAAGAAAGCCGTGGCACCCAATGCCAGTAAGTATTGAAAAAGCACGTAGAGATTTAGTGGGGTAGGGGAAAGGGTATCAAACTTTTTATACCGGGTCTTATCCACTTCAGGTGCAGCCTGGTACCCGCCCATATATTCAGGAAACCAGCCGGGTTTGTAAAACATAAACTTTAACCGGTCTTTCCACTTAGGTATCTTTTTTAAATAGCCCCACATCCATACGTAGTGGTCAAGGTTTACCCAAACAGGGTTCCAGCTATTGATGGGTTTTGTAATTCCATAGGTTGGCCTTTCTTCTTCCTCCTGAAACGTGCCGAACATCTTATCCCAGATGATAAAGACGCCGGCGTGGTTTTTATCGATATACTTTGGGTCCCGGCCGTGGTGTACCCTGTGGTGAGAGGGGGTATTCATGAATTTTTCAATAAAGCCCATTTTACCGATGGTCTCCGTATGGATCCAGAACTGATATACTGTAACCAATGCGGATACAAGTACGAAGTTTACCGGATCAAACCCGATGACTGCCAGCGGAAGATTAAACGCAAACGTCCATAGGATCTGAAAGCTTCCCTGGCGGAGGGCTACAGAGAAGTTGTAGTCCTCACTCTGATGGTGTACCACATGGCCACCCCAGAAAAGATTGATCTCATGGCTCATTCTGTGAGCCCAGTAGTAACAGAAATCAACAGCAAAGAACAAGATGATAAATGTCAACCAGTTGGAAGGTATCTCAAATATGGCCAGATATTCATAAACCAGGTAATATACTCCGACACCAACGACCTTCAGGAAGATTCCGGTGAGTTGCTGCGTTATGCCGCAACTGATATTGGTTACGGCATCATTGAGCCGGTAGATCTTTTTATTGGAGACCTGCTGAATGATCAGTTCAATTCCAATGAGCAGGAAATAGATTGGAATGGAGAGAACAATTGGGTTAATATCCATAGGGGGCGCTTTTAATAAAAACTAAACTTAAATAAATTTAGTTTAAATCTCGGTTTTTTAAAACAGGGTTTGGTAAAATGGCATGGTCTGGCTAACATTAGTTTTATAAATAGAATCAATAAAAAGATGAACCCCGATAAAAAATGCTTATCAGAACACTCACCATTTTATTAATTTTAATACTTACAGGCCTGCATACGCTTACAGCTCAGGAAACAGAGCAGGAGAACAAAAAGCTGATCATAGGTGTAAAACACACCCCACCTTTTATTGTAAGGCAGCAAAACGGACAGTATACCGGCATCAGTGTTGCCCTTTGGGAGAACATAGCCAAAGAACTCAGACTGGACTTCGAATATAAAGAGTATGACCTGAATGGCCTGCTGGGTGCTTTGCAACAGGGTGATGTAGATGTATGTATCAACCCTTTGACCGTTACCAGTCAGCGCGTAGAGCAATTTGATTTTACTCAACCATTTTTTATCACCAATCTCGCTATAGCCGTCGATAAGACCCAGCAAAATAAGTGGCTGTCATTCCTCTCCAATTTCTTTTCGTTGCAGTTCCTGAAAGCAATATTGCTACTATTGATGGTACTGCTGAGCTTTGGTATATTGGTCTGGCTTTTTGAAAGGCACCACAATAAGGAAGAGTTTGGTCCCGGTATGAGAGGCATATGGAATGGCTTATGGTGGTCGGCCGTAACCATGACCACTGTAGGATATGGTGACAAATCTCCCAAGACTATCGGGGGAAGAGTTGTAGCACTTATATGGATGTTCACTGCTATCATTATTATCAGTGGTTTTACAGCAAGTATAGCCTCGTCACTTACCGTCAATGAACTGGAATTTGCGGTAAAAGGCCCCAGAGACCTCAAGAAAGTAAATACCCTGGCCGTAAGGGCATCTTCGGGGCAACAATATCTGGAAAACAACAACATACCGCACGAAGTGGCAGGTGATCTGAAAACAGCACTGGAGCAATTGGCCAATGAGGAAGTAAATGCTGTGGTTTATGATGAACCCATCATGAAATATACAATCAGGAACCTTGATCTTAACTCTAAAGTTGTCGTCATACCTTCAAAATTTGCAACCCAGTATTACAGCTTTTCGTTGCCCAAAAATAGTGAGCTGAGGAGCAGGATCAATCCAGTATTACTCAGTGAGATAAATGGAAGGGAATGGAGGGTGATTTTGGATGAGTATGACCTGGAGAGGTAAGAAAATTAGCAATTGCGTCCTTCTGTTTTAAATAAAAATATAACTTCGCACAAAAATTTTACTTTATATGACGCGGTTGATTAAAGCTTTCTGGTTTCTTTCTTTAATTGTTGGTTTGGCAGTGCTGTTGTATATTTATGCAGGCCTTCCGGAGCAGGTGGCCTATCAAATCGGAGAGGCAGGAGGTATGTCATATATGGGGAGGGAGGCCTTTTTCTATCTATCGCTTGCCGCCCTGGTTATCGCTAATTTTTCCTTATACACAGTTTCCAGGTCTTTAAGATACCGCCGCAAATCAACCAACACGCTGATGACCAACTGGCAGCTAAGCCTTGCAGGTGTCTTCAACTTCTTTTTTATAGTGATCTGGAATTTTATATCACTGTTCAACAGCGGAGAGAACTTTAACTACGATAACTTTGGTTACATGATCTATGTGGCATTGGGATTGATAGTTATTTGGATGATTGCCCTTCCGGTGTTGTTGATCAGGCACCAGGCATCCTCATGATAATTTTCTGGTCAATTAATGTTGACTAATGATCTAATTATCTGATATTTAGGTATTTCTATGTAAATTCTTACTGGAAATACCCGATGAATTCATTTCTTTTAAATGCTTGAATTAATCTTAAAATTGGTGTTTATTCGCCTGTCGGGAAAAAGACATAATATTAAATAAATGGCTGTAGAGAATAATTTTGAATATACCGAAGACAGTATTAAATCCCTTGACTGGAAAGAGCATATCAGGCTCAGGCCGGGGATGTACATTGGCAAGTTAGGTGATGGATCAGCTCAGGATGATGGTATTTATGTCCTTGTTAAAGAGGTGGTAGATAACTGTATCGATGAGCATATGATGGGATATGGTAAAACCATTGACATCAAGATCACGGACCATAGGGTAGAGGTGCGGGATTATGGTAGAGGCATCCCTCTGGGCAAAGTGGTGGATTGTGTATCCAAAATAAACACAGGAGGTAAGTACGATTCAGGGGCCTTCCAAAAATCAGTAGGATTGAATGGAGTAGGTACCAAAGCTGTAAATGCACTTTCTAATTACTTTAAAGTGCAGTCGTACAGGGACGGTCAGACCAAAGTGGCTGAATTTAAGCAAGGTAATATTGTTAATGATAAGGAAGTCACCAGTTCAAGTGGCAGGAACGGCACATTAATAGTATTTGAACCTGATGAAACGGTATTCAAAAATTTCCATTTTATACCCGAATACCTGAATGATCTCATTTGGAACTATGCTTTTCTGAATGCCGGCCTTACCATTAATTTTAACGGACAGAGATTTCACTCAGAAAATGGCCTGAAAGATTTGTTGGAGCGCAAGACCGATGTTGAGAACCTGAGGTATCCTATTATACATCTGAGAGGCAGTGACATAGAAGTCGCACTTACCCATTGCAACCAGTACGGCGAAGAATATTACAGCTTTGTAAACGGACAGAATACAACGCACGGAGGTACTCACCTGGCCGCTTACAGAGAGGCTATTGTGAGAACAGTTCGTGATTTTTATAAAAAAGATTTTGATGCCACGGATGTCAGGGCTTCCATTGTAGGAGCCATAGCCGTGAGAGTTCAGGAGCCGGTATTTGAGTCGCAGACCAAGACCAAACTCGGATCTCAGAATGTTGGTCCCGACGGGCCTACCATGAGGACATTTGTAAATGACTTCCTCAAAACAGAACTTGACAATTACCTGCACAGAAACTCGGAGGTGGCAGATGCCCTTTTGAAAAGAATACTGCAATCGGAGCGGGAAAGAAAGGAAATAGCCGGAATCAAAAAACTGGCCAACGACCGGGCCAAGAAGGCTAACCTTCACAATAAAAAACTAAGGGACTGCAGGGTACACTATAACGACAAAAAGGGAGACAGGACCGACGAAACCATGATCTTCATCACTGAGGGAGATTCTGCTAGTGGTTCTATCACCAAATCAAGGGATGTGCAGACGCAGGCAGTATTCAGCTTAAGAGGTAAGCCATTAAACTGCTTTAATCTGACCAAGAAAGTAGTGTATGAAAACGAGGAGTTTAACCTTTTGCAACATGCACTGAACATAGAAGATGGTATTGAAGGATTGAGGTATAGAAAGATCGTAATTGCAACGGATGCTGATGTTGATGGCATGCACATTCGATTGTTGTTGCTGACTTTCTTCCTTCAGTTTTTTCCCGAGTTGATCAAGCAAGGGCACGTGTATATACTGGACACGCCGCTTTTCAGGGTACGAAACAAGAAGGAAACCATTTATTGCTATTCGGATGAAGAGCGAAGAGAGGCCATTAATAAGCTGGGAGGCAAACCTGAAATCACGCGTTTTAAAGGCCTTGGCGAAATCTCACCGGAGGAATTTGGCAATTTTATTGGCGAAGATATACGCTTAGACCCTATTATTTTGAACAAAGAGACCACCATTGGTCAGCTATTGTCGTTCTATATGGGCAAAAACACACCGGAAAGGCAAGGTTTTATTGTAGATAACCTACGTATTGAAAAAGACCTGGTAGAAGAATTAGTAGCTTAATTTTATATAGGAATGGCCTTTGAAAGGAGTAATCTGCTTTTGAAGGCGTTATTCTAAAAGGATTTTTTAAACAGAAAATGGCAGAGGATAATTTAGATAGCAACGATAACGGATTGGGCGAGCATAAAGATGAAGACAAAATCCATGATGTCATCCCCGTATCGGGTATGTATCAGAACTGGTTTCTTGAATATGCATCGTATGTAATACTTGAGAGGGCGGTACCCGCTATTCAGGACGGGTTCAAACCTGTACAGAGGCGTATCATGCATGCCCTCAAAGAAATGGATGATGGGCGTTTCAATAAAGTTGCCAATGTTATTGGTAGTACCATGCAGTACCACCCACATGGTGATGCTTCCATCGGTGATGCTATTGTAAACCTGGGGCAGAAGGACCTGTTAATTGAGACTCAGGGTAACTGGGGTGATATAAGAACGGGTGACGGTGCCGCCGCACCCAGGTATATTGAGGCACGTTTATCAAAGTTTGCCCTTGATGTAGTTTATAATCCTCAGACCACGGAATGGCAGCTCTCATATGATGGCAGGAAAAAAGAGCCTGTTACCTTACCGGTTAAATTTCCATTGCTTTTGGCTCAGGGTGTTGAAGGTATTGCTGTAGGCCTTTCCACAAAGATATTACCTCATAACTTCTGTGAGTTGATCAAAGCCTCCATAGACCTGCTTAAAGGCAAAAAAGTAAAGATCTACCCTGACTTCCCTACAGGAGGTATGGCCGATTTTTCCGAATACAACCATGGGCTTCGCGGAGGAAAAGTGAAGGTGAGGGCCAAAATCGAAGAATACGATAAGAAGACCCTTGTCATAAAGGACATACCCTATGGCACTACTACCACAAGTTTGATTGAATCTATCATCAAAGCCAATGACAAAGGCAAGATCAAGATCAAACAGGTAGTGGATAATACTGCTAAAGATGTTGAAATACTGGTATCATTGGCTCCCGGGCAGTCTCCTGACATTACCATAGATGCACTCTATGCATTTACTGATTGTGAGGTTTCCATATCACCCAACGCATGTGTGATCATCGGTGAAAAACCCCACTTCATGGGTGTGGAGGAGATACTCCAGGTCAATACAGACCAGACGGTAGACCTGCTTACCCAGGAGCTTGAGATCAAGAAGCATGAGCTGATGGAGAAAATACTGTTTTCTTCATTGGAAAAGATATTTATCGAAAATAGGATTTACCGGGATATTGAAGAGTGTGAAACCTGGGAAGCAGTAATTGAAACGATTGATAAAGGCCTGGATCCATATAAACCACAATTTTACCGGGAGATTACTGAAGAAGATATCGTAAGGCTTACTGAGATTAAAATCAAACGTATTTCTAAGTTTGACTCGTTTAAGGCTGACGAGATGTTGAAGAGACTTGAAGAGGAGCTGAAAGAGACCGAGTATAACCTTGCACACATTACTGACTATGCCATCGGCTACTATAGCAAACTGCTTGAAAAGTATGGCAAAGGCCGGGAGAGGAAAACAGAGATAAAATCATTTGACTCCATCGACACTACTATCGTAGCTGCTAATAACCAAAAGTTGTACGTAAACCGTGAAGATGGCTTCGTCGGGTATGGAATTAAGAAAGACGAGTTTGTAACAGACTGTTCGGACCTGGATGATATCATCGTTATCCGGAAGGACGGTAAATGTGTCGTTTCCAGAATATCCGAGAAGGTGTTTATGGGCAAAGGTATTCTGCATGTGGGGGTATGGAAGAAAGGGGACGAGCGCATGACCTATAACCTGGTGTATGTGGATGGAAAAACAGGCCGCTCCATGATCAAGCGGTTCAATGTAACGGCAGTGACCCGTGATAAAGAGTATGACCTTACCAAAGGCAATAAAGGATCAAAAGTACTGTATTTGAGTGCTAACCCTAACGGAGAAGCTGAGGTAATCAATGTAAAGCTTACCTCCGGGAGTTCGGCCAGAAAAAAGGTCTTTGATTTTGATTTTGCTGATCTGGAAATCAAAGGCCGGGGAGCAGGTGGTAATATCCTGACTAAATACCCGGTAAGAAAGATAGAATTGAAGTCAGAGGGTGTATCAACCCTTAGCGGTCTGGATATATGGTACGATGAAGTTGTTGGCAGGTTAAACAAGGATGAAAGAGGTATACATATCGGCAACTTTAATGGTGATGACAATATTCTGGTGATTTATAAAGATGGTACCTATGAGTTGACTTCATATGAGCTGACCAACAGGTATGATCCTAATAAAGTGATGTTGATTGAGCGGTTTGATCCTGAAAAGGTGATTTCAGCAGTGCATTATGATGGGGACAGTAAGAATTATTTTGTGAAGCGATTCAAAATTGAAACTACATCGGTCAACAAAGCTTTTGGATTCATTAGCGAAGCTTCCGGGTCAAAACTTATTGCAGTATCCACCAAGGACAAACCACTGGTTGAAGTAGAGTACGTCAAAAGTAAGAGCAAAGATAAATTTACTGAAGAGTTGGCACTTAATGAGCTAATCGAGGTAAAAGGGTGGAAAGCGATTGGAAACAAGCTGCATTCAGAGAGCATTAAAAAGGTGAAATATCTGGGTGGAGAGGATTTTGAAAAGCTAGGCAAAGCTCAAAAGGAAGATGGAGATGAGGAAGAGAACGAAAATGAAGAAGGCAAGGGGGTAGAAAGAAGCTCTGGCACAACAAAAGGTAAAGACGATGGTGACTATGGCATTGGTGACACCATTGAGTTGGATTTTTAAGCATGATGGACCAAACTTCGTTAAAGGTACTGGATTTTTTAAGCACCTATGTGACCGAACATAAAAAGGGTCTGATTGACGAAGTTTTGTCGAGAAGAACAAGGCACTTAACCTTTGTGCTGGAAGATATTTACCAATCGCAGAATGCCAGCGCGGTCGTGCGCACCTGCGATTGTTTTGGGATACAGGACCTCCATGTTATAGAAAACAAACACTCATTTGAACTCAATCCCAGGGTGGTTCATGGGGCTTCCAAATGGGTAAATGTCCATCATTATCAGGAGGCTGAAAACAATACGAAAGCCTGTTTTGATACTCTCCGGAAGAAAGGTTACAAAATAATGGCAACCTCTCCGGATAAAGGCTGTCTTTCTGTTCATGATGTTGACATCAGTGAACCAATAGCCCTGGTGTTTGGTACTGAAATAACCGGAATATCCGAATTTACCAAAAGCCAGGCAGATGGATTGGTCACTATACCGATGTACGGCTTTAGTGAAAGTCTGAATATTTCGGTGAGTGCCGCGATTTGTGCCAATATCCTTATCGAAAAATTATTCAGATCAGAGATAAACTGGACATTAACTGAAGACGAAAAAAACGAGATTAAACTTAACTGGTATAGAACTATTGTCAGTCGATCGGAAATTCTTGAGAAACAATTTTTAAAATCGTTAAATCATTCATGAAGATTTTTCGTTGAAACTGAGTCATGTGTTTCGTAAAGATCATACTTAAGGCAATAGGGTATACCGTACTAGTGGCGTTTGCAATTATACTCATAATCAATTTATGGGTTTATCTAAGTACGGTTAGTGACATCTACAATGATATTGAAGAGGTGGAACCTGCCCAGGTAGCGCTGGTGCTCGGTACCAGCCACCGATTGATCAACGGCAACCCTAATCCTTACTTTCATGAACGGATGCAAACGGCTGCAGAGTTGTATCACACTGGAAAAGTAAAACATATACTGGTAAGCGGAGATAATGCTACCAGGTACTATAATGAACCTGAAAAAATGAGAAGGGCACTGGTAAAGTTGGGGGTGCCATCCGATGATATTACACTGGATTACGCCGGATTTCGTACTTTAGACTCTATCGTGAGATGTAAAAAGATTTTCGGACAGGATCATGTAATCATCATTACCCAGCCTTTTCACAGCTATAGGGCCCTGTTTATCAGTAACTATTATGAAATGAATTCAGTGGTGATGACTACTAATGAAGTTGAAAAATCATTAAGAGTACAATTTAGAGAATATCTTGCACGAATGCTTGCAGTGTGGGATCTTTACATAATAAATCGGGAGCCAAAATTTTTAGGCAAAAAGGAAACCCTTGACATCTGATTTCGGTAAAAGTAAATTCATGCTATTAATTTTTTAATTGAAAATTGGAACACGTTAAATCTCTCAGGCTATTACTTTTCAGCCTCTTTCTTCTTCTTTCATTTTCAGGGTATACTCAGAAAACTGTAGTATCAGGAAAAGTAACAGATGCCAATTCGGGTGATCCCGTACCTTTTGCCAATATTGTATTTAAAGGCACTAGTATAGGTACAACCACTGATTTCGAAGGTAATTACCGCCTTGAAACCTTACAACCGACCGACTCGCTCACTGCATCCTACATTGGGTACATTACCAAGACCAAGGCAGTAAAAAAAGGAGTGACGCAGACTATTAATTATCAGCTTGAGGAGAATGTGCTTAGCCTGCAGGAAGTGGTATTTGTTGCTGGCGAAAATCCGGCCTTTGAGATCATGCGCAAGGTGGTGAAAAATAAGGACAAGAATAATAAAAGGTCTCTGGAGGCTTACCAGTATGAGACGTATACCAAGATAGAGATAGATGTAGACAATATCTCTGAGAAATTCCGTAAGCGTAAGATCATGAAAAAGATCACCACGGTGATGGATAGTGTGGAGCGGATAGCGGGAGAGGACGGTAAACCTGTTTTGCCGGTATTTATTTCGGAGAGCTTATCAGAATATTACTATCGCAACAACCCCAAGCTTCAGCATGAGAAGATCCTGAAAACAAAAATCACAGGAGTTGGTATTGAAGATGGTACGCTGGTTTCACAGTTTATAGGTTCATCGTTTCAGGAATATAATTTCTATCAAAACTGGCTCAATATTGTCAGCAAAGAGTTTGTGTCCCCGATTGCCGACGGCTGGCGATTATACTACGAGTATGATCTTACGGATAGTGCCTATGTAGGTGACGACTATTGCTACAGACTCGACTTTTTCCCTAAAAGTGAGCAGGACCTTGCCTTTAAGGGTACCATGTGGATCACAAAAAAAGAATATGCCCTAAAGCAAATTGATGCTACGGTTTCATCTACCGCTAACCTGAACTACGTCGAAAAAATCAAGATCCAGCAGGAGCTGGCACCAACCGCAGCAGGGCCGTGGATACCGGTAAAAAACAGGGTGCTATTGGATATTGGCGAGGTCACCAAGGATATGGCAGGAGTTTTGGCCAAGTTTTACACGTCCAATAAAAACGTAGAGGTCAATATGCCGCAAGACCTTAAGTTTTATGCCCAGCCCATTGAAGTGGCAGAAGATTTCAAGATAGGTAATGACAATAGTTTCTGGGACAGCCACAGGCATGAGCCATTGACCCCTACAGAACTGAGTGTGTACAAAATGATTGACACCTTAAAGAATATCCCTGTAGTAAAAACCTATACCGAAATCCTTAAAGTGGCTATCAATGGCTATAAGAAAGTTGGCAAGTTTGATGTAGGCCCGTATTTGTCATTGTATGCTAATAACACGGTTGAAGGCCACCGTTTTCAAATAGGGGCAAGAACCAATATTGACTTTAGTAATAAGTATGTTTTTGGTGGCAGGATAGCCTATGGTACCGAAGATGAGTCTTTTAAATATAGCGGATTTGCTGAAATGATAGTTGATCGCGACCGCTGGACTTTACTGCGGGCGGAGTATACCAAAGATATAGACCAGGTAGGGTTATCTGCCGATGACCTGCTGGACAATTATATCTTCCTGGCAGCCACAAAGTTTGGAAACCTGATCAGGCCCTACAAATATCATCAGGCCAAGGTCAGCTTTCAGAGAGAAGTTTTTAAAGGGCTGACCCAAAAAGCCAGCTTCCAGTATCGTACTTTCGATCCTCTGTACAACTTTGCATATTATACTGACCCGGAGCAGACGGATTCCCCTATTGCTTCCAATTTTCAGACTTCCGAAGTGGTGCTGGAAACACGGTTTGCCAAAGATGAAGTTTTTGTTCAGAATGATAATGAAAGAATAAGCCTGGGTACGCAAAAATGGCCAGTGGTAACGCTCAGGTATACCAGAGGGCTAAAGGGAGTGCTTAACAGTGATTTTAATTACAACAAGCTGGGTATAAACATTGCGAAGAACATGAAAATGGGCTTTTTCGGTACCTCAAGTTTCTCTATTACAGGAGAACACATATTTGAAACCCTGCCGTACCCTTTACTTAAAGCCCATATCGGTAATGAGTCCATATTTTATACCACTGCGGCATTTAACCTGATGAACTTCTCAGAGTTTGCCAGTGATAGCTATGCCTACCTGAAGTATAACCACCATTTCGAAGGATTCCTGCTGAACAGGATACCACTCATGAAGAAGTTAAAATGGAGGTTACTGGCAACTGCCAATGTCATTTATGGTGAATTGAGTGATGAAAACAGAGCGTTGATCCCTGAGTTTACCGAGGATGGGGCTGTGGTAGAGCCCATTGGATCTTTCCGGAAAAATGAACCGTATGTTGAAGTGGGGTACGGTGTTGAAAACATCCTTAAAGTCCTGCGGGTGGATTTCCTGCACAGGCTGAATTATCTGGATAATCCTGACGTTGATAAATTTGGTGTTAAAATTAGCTTCCAGTTTATTTTATAGCGAATTAAAGCAGAGGATAGAAAGTGTTGCAATCTTAATTGGGCCACCATGTTGATTTTTTTGAAATTAAAATCAGCGTTGATTTTTATCCCTTAACCATTCCGTTATTTTTGTGTAGGCCAGTTTTAATATTTGATGTCTTTGAAGAATAAGCTTTTTGTTTTTTGTATATCTGCTATGCTTTTTACCGGATGTGTCGAGCATTCCAAAGATGCATTGCTTGCTACGGAAATAAATGTAAAAGCTGGTGAAGCATTAGAGTATCTAACTGATTTGGCCGATGACGAGCCAGATAATCCGGAAGTGTTTTATCAGTTAAGCAAAGTATATTTTGATCAGGCGAATTATGACCATGCCCTTCAAAATATAAAAAAAGCTGTAGACCTTAAAGGAGACTACTCGGAGTATCATTTCATGGAGGGCAGGGTACATCAGAAGCTAAACCAGCCGGATGCTGCTATTAAAGCCTTGCTGATTGCTGAGAGCATGGGCAATGTCAATCACGATTTGTATAAAATAATAGCTGAAGAGTACCTGCGACTTGGCATGAATGATAAGGCACGTGAAGCTATTAACCGGCTTACCGGTATTAATCAGTCCGCAGAGTCATATGCATTGAAAGGGCAGGTAATGCTGTCACTCGGAGATACAATCCAGGCCATTGACAATTTTGAAAAATCTATTGCACTGGACAAGTCCTATATAAAACCATTGATAGCGCTTACTGACATAAACATAGCACGAAATAATGAAGATAAAGCTTTTGCTCTTGTGAACCAGCTTATTGATCTTGAACCTGAAAATATGGATTTCCTTGAGAAAAAAGGAAATTTGCTGCAGCGATCAGGACAACTGGACAGTGCAGTACAAGTTTTTAAACATATAACTTCTGTCAGGGACAATTACATGGATTTGTATAAGTTGTCCAACATCTATTATCTTATGGATGAATATGATTCTTCCAGGATGATGGCGGAAAGAGCTTTTGAGAAAAACGAGGAGTTTTTGGAGGCACAATTGGTAGTAGCGAGGTCGTTGGATAAATTGAGAAAATACCAGGAAGCTATAGATGTTTATGAGATGATAGTAGAATCAGATTCGACATTTAATTTAGCTATTACTGAATTGGACAATTTGAAAAGAAAAGTTGCATATTTGTGGCGGTTGGAGCAGCAGCGCAGAGCCATGGATTCGGCTATAAAAAATGTGCCACCTCCAGTACGGAAAAAGGAATTAGAAGATAATTAAGAAATCAGATTTAGATAATGATCAAAATTACATTGCCTGATGGTTCGGTCAGGGAGTATGAGCAGGGAGTAACAGGACATGACATAGCCATGAGCATTAGCGAAGGGCTTGCGCGTAACGTGCTTTCTGTAAAAGTGAATGGAGAGGTTTGGGATTCTAACAGGCCTATTAACAATGATGCAACAGTGCAGTTGTTGACCTGGAATGATGACGAAGGAAAATCCACTTTCTGGCACTCTTCAGCCCACCTTTTGGCTGAGGCTCTTGAAGAACTATATCCGGGCGTGAAGTTTGGGATCGGACCACCTATCGAAAATGGGTTCTACTATGATGTGGATTTGGGGGATAAGGTATTCGGTGAAGATGATTTGGAGAAAGTAGAGCAAAAGATGCTCGAGCTTGCCAGAAATAAGAGTGAGTTCACAAGAAAAGACATTAGCAAGACCGATGCTTTAAAATACTTTGAAGAGAAAGGCGACGAATATAAAATTGAGTTGATCCAGGACCTGGAGGATGGTAAAATCACTTTTTACGAGCAGGGTAACTTTGTTGACCTTTGCCGTGGGCCTCACGTACCTAATACAGGTGTAATCAAGGCCATAAAGCTGATGAACGTTGCCGGTGCCTACTGGAGAGGAGATGAAAAACGTAAGCAGTTGACCCGGATCTATGGGGTTTCTTTTCCTAAGCAGAAAGAGCTTAAAGAACACCTGGAGAGGCTGGAAGAAGCTAAAAAGCGTGATCATAGGAAGCTGGGCAGAGAGCTTGAGCTATTTACCTTTTCCGAAAAAGTGGGAATGGGCTTACCACTATGGTTGCCTAAAGGCACCATCCTTAGGGAGCGTCTTGAAAACTTCATGCGTAAAGCTCAGGTGAAGGCAGGTTATGATCCTGTAGTATCACCACATATCGGAAGCAAAGAACTTTATGTTACATCAGGCCATTATGAGAAATATGGTGAAGATTCATTCCAGCCTATAAAAACACCTAATGAGAACGAGGAGTTTTTATTGAAGCCTATGAACTGTCCTCACCACTGCGAGATATATAAGCATAAGCCACGCTCTTATAAAGATTTGCCGGTTAGGTATGCCGAGTTTGGTACGGTTTACAGGTACGAGCAGAGCGGAGAGCTTCACGGACTTACAAGGGTTCGTGGTTTTACCCAGGATGATGCCCACATTTTCTGTCGTCCTGACCAGGTGAAGGAAGAATTTGTTAAAGTAATTGACCTTGTGCTTTATGTATTTAAAGCCCTGGGTTTTAAGGAGTATACTGCTCAGGTATCTCTTAGGGATCCCGAGAATAAAACCAAATATATTGGTGAAGATGCCCTCTGGGAAAAAGCAGAGCGTGAAATTCAGGAAGCTGCTGACGAGAAAGGTTTGGAAACTGTGACTGAGCTTGGAGAAGCTGCATTTTACGGTCCTAAATTAGACTTTATGGTGAAGGATGCCTTAGGGCGTAAATGGCAATTGGGAACCATTCAGGTTGATTATAACCTGCCTCAGAGGTTCCAGTTGGAGTACACAGGTGCAGATAACCAAAAGCACCGTCCGGTGATGATCCATAGGGCACCATTTGGGTCTATGGAGCGGTTTGTGGCGGTATTGATAGAGCACTGTGGAGGAAATTTCCCGTTATGGCTTGCGCCGGATCAGATAGCTATACTTCCAATTTCCGAAAAATATCACGAATATGCACAGGAAGTATTTACCAACCTGAGCGAAAAAGATATAAGAGGCTTCATTGATGATAGAGACGAGAAGATTGGAAGGAAGATACGTGATGCCGAAGTTAAAAAGGTACCATTTATGCTGATAGTTGGAGAGAAGGAGCAGAATGAAGGCCGTGTTTCGGTGAGAAGGCATGGAGAAGGTGACCTGGGTAGTATGCCGTGGGCTGAATTTGTAGAGCATTTTCAGCAAGTGAGTGCATCCGACTTTAATTAGTCCCGGATGGCACAATTGTAAAAAGCTATATACATTGACTTATTCAAATAATATAGCGATATTTGCAACCTGTTTTTTCGAATTAAACTAAGGAGGTTAAAATTAGCAAACAAAAATTTCAGAAAAAGGGCTTTCGAGGGAGAGTTGAGGAGCCCTATAAAGTAAACTCGAAGATCACCGCACGCCAGGTACGGGTTGTTGGTGAGAATGTAAAAGTGGATGTATATCCCATCGAACAAGCTTTAAAAATGGCCAGGGAGCAGAATTTGGATCTCGTTGAGATCTCTCCAAAGGCTGACCCTCCGGTTTGTAAGATCATTGATTATTCGAAGTTTAAGTACGAGCAGAAGAAAAAACAGAAGGAAATTAAGGCGAAAGCTCAGAAGACCGTTATCAAGGAGATTCGCTTTGGTCCTAATACAGAAGAGCATGACTTCAATTTTAAGCTGAACCATGCCCAGAAGTTTTTGAAAGAAGGGGCGAAAGTAAAAGCGTATGTACACTTTGTTGGTCGGACGATCGTTTTTAAAGAGCGAGGTGAGATACTTTTATTGAAGTTTGCACAGGCGCTTGAAGATTATGGTAAAGTAGAGCAATTGCCTAAACTGGAAGGTAAGCGAATGACGATGTTCATCGCCCCTAAACCGGTAAAATCAAAGAAATAATACAGATCAAAATAAATATTTAAAATGCCTAAAGTAAAAGTAAAATCAGGAGCGAAGA